>JBMLOR010000119.1:0-1027 GCA_049242865.1 Chitinophagaceae bacterium
AAAAATCTGTTTTCTACATTTTCTTATGTTAAATTTTTAATGCTTCAACCTTTTCATGTGGTATATGTAATAATAGCTGGTTTTTTAGGATATTTTAAAAAGTACGAATGGAAAGGTAGAAAAGTGAATTAAACCTTTTAAATATTATGGCAATAAAAAACCACCAGTTATGGTGGTTTTTTTATTATTTAAACTTTTTGTATTAGTCGTTAGCTTTTACTAATCCTAATTTAGCTTCTAAACTAAGTGTTGCATGTGGTACAGCTCTTAACCTTGCTTTATCAATTAATTTGCCAGTTACTCTGCAAATACCATAAGTTTTATTTTCAATTCTTATTAAAGCCTTTTCTAAATGATCAATAAAGGTTATTTGTCTGCTAGCTAATTGGCTATGTTGTTCTTTTTCCATGCTCAACGTTCCATCTTCCATAGTCATATATCTACCATTATCACCATCACTACCATTTTCGTCTTTATGGGTAATTAATCCTTGTAAATAAGCCAATTCTTTTTTAGATGCCTCTAACTTTTTAGTTATCAAATCTCTAAATTCGTTTAAGTCAGCATCACTATACCTTACCATTGGTTCAGAACTTAATACTTGTGGCTCTCTACGTTCCATAGGGGTATAATTTGGTGTATATTCAATTGAAGTTTTAACAGTAGTTTTTGGTACTTTAACTTCTTTGGTTAATGGAATATCTTTTGGTTTTGCCTCAATTTTTTTAACTGGAATTACAGTAGTAGCTTTTTCAACACCAGCAATTTTAGTTGGTTTTGTTTGTTTTACAACCCTTGTAATTTTTGCAGGCTTTTTAACTTTAGTTTTTTTAACTTTTGGCTCTTTTTCAGGTTTTTGTGCTTTAGGAGGCTTTACAATTTCAGCTTTTTTAGGCTCAACAGCTACTGGCTTTGCTATTTCTTTTTTTGTAGAAACTTCTTTGGGCTCAGGTTTTGGAGCTACTTTTTTTACAGGAGCTGCCTTTGCTACTGGTTTAGCAGCTGGTTTTGGAGCTGCTTTTTTTGC
>JBMLOR010000120.1:0-3257 GCA_049242865.1 Chitinophagaceae bacterium
AAAAAAACAGCCAATTGAAAAAAATCAATTGGCTGTTTAATATTTAAAAAAAATGAAAACTATTCTTCGTCGTCGAAGTTTAAGGCTTCTCTTGCACTAGATAATACTTCATATTCTTCTTTACTTCCTACAATCATTCCATCGAATTCTCTTTGTCCTGTACCTGCAGGGATTAAATGACCTGTAATTACGTTTTCTTTTAAACCAAGCATTAAATCTGTTTTACCATTAATTGCAGCCTGACTTAAAACTTTTGTTGTTTCTTGGAACGATGCAGCACTTATCCAACTTGGTACACCCAAACTAGCTTTTGTAATACCTAGTAATACTGGTGTAGCTGTTGCAGGTTTTGCATCACGAACTTCAACCAATTTTTTATCGGCTCTACGTAAAATAGAATTTTCTTCTCTTAATTCTCTAACTGTAACAATTTGACCAGCACGCATTTTTGTGCTTTCGCCAGCATCTGTTACAACTTTTTTATCAAAAATTCTATCGTTCTCTGTTACAAAGTCAAATCTATCTTCTAAATCTTCTTCTAAGAATTTAGTATCTCCAGCGTCAACAATTTCTACTTTTTTCATCATTTGACGTACAATTACCTCAACGTGTTTATCGTTGATACGTACACCTTGTAAACGATATACCTCTTGTATTTCATTCACAATGTATTCTTGTACTGCAAAAGGACCTTTAATATTCAAGATATCGTAAGGTGCAATTTGACCATCACTTAATGGATTACCAGCTTTGATATAATCGCTATCTTGAACTAAAATTTGACGGCTCAATGGAACTAAGTATTTTTTAACAGTACCATCTTTACTTTCAACTACAATTTCTCTATTACCACGTTTTACGTTACCAAAAGTTACCACACCATCAATTTCACTAACAATTGCAGGATTACCTGGGTTACGAGCTTCAAACAACTCTGTTACACGAGGTAAACCCCCTGTGATATCTCTTAGTTTTCCTAAAATACGAGGTATTTTTACCATTACTTGACCAGCCTTAACTTCATCACCTTCTTCTACAGCAATATGGCTACCAACTGGTAAGTTGTACACTTTACGGTCTTTACCATCTACAATAATGGTAGGAATTTTTGTTTTGTCTTTAGTTTCAATAACAACTTTTTCTCTATGGCCTGTTTGGTCATCACTTTCATCTCTGTAAGTAATACCATCAACAATACCTTCGAAATTTACTGTACCAGATTGCTCAGCCACAATTACGTTGTTAAATGGATCCCAAGTACAAATCATATCTCCTTTGGTAACTTTTTGTCCTTCTTTAACCAAAATTGTACTACCGTAAGGGATATTATTGGTAATTAAAACTCTATCGTTTTTAACATCCATTATCCTCATTTCACCAGTACGACCAATAGCTATTTGTACTTTATCGCCTTCATTGTTTACTGTATTTACAGTACGTACACCATCAAACTGAACTGTACCATCAAAACGAGCAGCCAAGCCATTTTCAATATTAGCACTACCAGCAACCCCACCCACGTGGAAGGTACGTAGTGTAAGCTGTGTACCAGGCTCACCAATACTTTGTGCAGCAATAATACCTACAGCATCGCCACGTTGTGCAATATATCCTGTAGCAAGGTTTTTACCATAGCATTTTACACAAACACCTCTTTTACTTTCGCAAGTAAGAACGCTACGAATTTCAATTGCATCAATTCCACTTTCTTCAATTTCTTTAGCTACAAATGCACTGATTTCTTCTCCTGCTTTTGTAAGTAATTTTTCTGTAATTGGATGGAAAACATCATGCAATGAAGTTCTTCCTTCAATTCTATCTGACAATGGTTCAATTACATCTTCATTATCTTTTAGTGCAGATGTATTGATGCCTCTTAAAGTACCACAATCTTCCTCACTAATTACTACATCTTGTGCTACGTCTACTAATCTACGAGTTAAGTAACCAGCATCTGCTGTTTTTAAGGCAGTATCTGCAAGACCTTTTCTAGCACCGTGGGTAGAAATAAAGTAATCCAATACGTTCAATCCTCCTTTAAAATTAGATAAGATTGGGTTTTCGATTACCTCGCTACCACTGCTGCCAGATTTTCTTGGTTTTGCCATCAAACCTCTAATTCCTACAAGCTGTTTTACCTGAGTTTTACTACCCCTTGCCCCACTATCCAACATCATGTAAACTGAGTTAAAACCTTGCTTATCATTTTTCATCTCAGTAATCAGGGTATCAGTGATTCTATTATCTACTCTTCCCCAAATATCAATAACTTGGTTGTAACGCTCATTATTGGTAATTAAACCCATGTTATAGTTGTCCCAAGCTTCGTCAACTTCATTCTTAGCATTTTCAAGCAATTGAGCTTTTAAATCTGGAACAATAAGGTCGTTGATGCTAAAGCTTAATCCACCTCTAAATGCCATTCTAAAACCAAGGGTTTTAATATCATCTAAGAATTTAGCGGTTTTAGGAACATTGGTAATATTAATAATATCGCCAATTATTTCTCTTAAACTTTTCTTAGTTAATAAAGCATTTACATATCCAACTTCAGCAGGTACAAATTGATTAAATAATACTCTACCTACAGTAGTGTCTATTATTTTTTTAACTAACTCTCCGTTTTCACGAACGTTGGTACGTAATTTAATGTTAGCGTGCAAATCAATTCTTTGTTCGTTATAAGCAATTAATACCTCTTCGATACTATAAAAAGATTTTCCTTCGCCTTTTACTATTTCTGTTTCTGTTGATTTTTTACCTTTTGTAATGTAGTATAAACCAAGTACCATGTCTTGTGAAGGAAGGGTAATTGGTGTACCATTTTGTGGGTTAAGGATGTTATGAGAACTCAACATCAACAACTGAGCTTCTAAAATTGCAGCACTACTTAATGGAACGTGAACAGCCATTTGGTCACCATCGAAATCGGCATTGAAGGCTGCTGTTACCAACGGATGTAATTGAATTGCTTTTCCTTCTACCAACTTTGGTTGGAAAGATTGGATTGACAATCTATGTAGTGTTGGGGCACGGTTTAGCATTACTGGATGCCCTTTTAATATGTTTTCTAAGATATCCCAAATTACAGCTTCTTTTTTATCTACTAATTTTTTAGCAGATTTTACTGTTTTTACAATACCTCTTTCAATTAACTTTCTAATAATAAACGGCTTAAACAACTCGGCAGCCATATCTTTTGGCAAACCACATTCGTGCATTTTAAGTTCAGGGCCTACAACGATTACAGAACGACC
>JBMLOR010000121.1:0-5724 GCA_049242865.1 Chitinophagaceae bacterium
AAATTAATTTAAATGCAAGCCATAATCCTAGCAGGCGGCTTTGGAACTCGTTTAAAAACTGTAGTGAGTGAAGTTCCAAAGCCATTGGCACCAATTGCTGGTAAGCCATTTTTATACTGGCTTATACAGTATCTACAAAATCAAGGAGTGAAAAAATATATTTTTTCTTTAGGTTACATGCACGAGATGGTTAAAGATTTTTTGAGCAAAGAATTTCCAAGTATTGAATTTAATTGTGTAATAGAAAATGAGCCTCTAGGAACTGGAGGAGCAATAAAACTTGCCCTAAATTATGTACATGATGAGCAAATTATTGTGTTAAATGGAGATACCTTTTTTAACCTCAATTTAAAAGATTTTACAGAATCATTCCAACAACAAAATGCCGATTGTTGTATGGCACTCACACCCATGAAAAATTTTGATAGGTATGGCTCTGTAACATTAAATCAAGACAATCTTATTACTCAGTTTAACGAAAAAAGGTATTGTGAAAACGGGTTGATAAATACTGGAATTATTGCATTTAAAAAATCTGTTTTTCAAGATAAAACTAAGCATTTGCCAAAAAATTTTTCATTCGAAAAAGACTTCCTCGAACCTAACGTGCAATTTTTAAAAGTAACCGGCTATATTGCAGCACAATATTTTATAGATATTGGAGTTCCAGAAGATTATTATAAAGCAAATGATGAATTGGCTAAAGTCATTGGTAAATAAGTATTAAAATAATATTTTAAATAAATCAAAAACAAAACTTTGTGTTCTTTGCAACCTTAGTTTCTTTGTCTGAAAATTATGAAAGTAGCATTAATTACAGGAATCACAGGGCAAGATGGAGCATATCTTGCAGAATTTCTTTTAAAAAAAGGATACCAAGTGCATGGTATAAAACGTAGATCTTCATTATTTAATACGCAACGTATTGATCATTTTTATGAAGACCCTCATATACCAAATCGTCATCTTACATTACATCATGGCGACCTTACAGATAGTACTAATCTTATAAGAATTATTCAAGAAGTTCAACCAGATGAAATTTACAATTTGGCAGCCATGAGCCATGTGCATGTAAGTTTTGAAATGCCCGAATACACTGCAAATGCAGATGGAATAGGAACATTAAGAATTTTAGAAGCTGTACGATTGTTGGGCATGACAAAAAAAACTAAAATTTATCAGGCCTCAACTAGCGAGCTTTATGGTTTAGTACAAGCAGTTCCCCAAAGTGAAACTACACCTTTTTATCCTCGTAGCCCTTATGCTGTTGCCAAGCTTTATGGCTATTGGATTACAGTAAATTACCGCGAAGCTTATAATATGTATGCTTGTAATGGTATTTTATTTAATCATGAAAGTCCAAACCGTGGCGAAACTTTTGTAACTCGAAAAATAACACGTGCAACTGCTGCCATTGCTTTAGGTATGCAAGAGTGTTTGTTTTTAGGCAATTTAAACGCACAAAGAGATTGGGGCCATGCAAAAGATTATGTAGAAGGTATGTGGTTAATTTTGCAACAAGAAAAACCCGAAGATTATGTACTAGCAACTGGTATTACAACTTACATAAGAGATTTTGTAAAAATGAGTTTTGCAGAAGTTGGTATTGAATTAGCATTTAGAGGAGAAGCAGAAAATGAAGAAGGTTATGTTGTTGCTTGTACCAACCAAGATTACCAATTAGAAATAGGAAAAGTAGTTGTAAAAGTAGATCCAAGATATTATCGTCCTACAGAGGTTGATTTATTAATTGGTGACCCAACAAAAGCAAACTCAAAGCTTGGTTGGACTCCTAAATATACTTTAGCAGAAATGTGTAAAGAAATGGTTGAAAGTGATTTAAAAGTGTTTAAAAAACAAAAGTATATCAAGGAAAGTGGAATTTAATTAATTCACGCAAAGGCACTAAGTAAGCAAAGTACACAAAATCTTTGTTTTGTTGTTGCCTTTGTTGCTTTGTGTGAAATAAAAACAACATGAACAATCAAGATAAAATATACATTGCTGGTCATAGAGGAATGGTGGGTAGTGCAATTGAGCGTAAACTTAGAAAAGAAGGATTTAATAACATTATTACCAAAACCTCAAAAGAGTTAGATTTAAGAAATCAACAACAAGTAAATGATTTTTTTGCAACCGAAAAGCCAAACTACGTTTTTTTAGCTGCTGCAAAAGTTGGTGGAATAGTTGCCAATAATACCTATAGAGCTGAGTTTATTTATGATAATTTAATGATGGAAGCCAACATTATTCATGCTGCATATTTAAATAAAGTTACTAAACTAATGTTCTTGGGTTCTTCTTGCATTTATCCTAAAATGGCTCCACAACCTTTAAAAGAAGAATATCTTTTAAGTGGTTTTTTAGAATACACCAATCAACCTTATGCTATTGCAAAAATTGCAGGGATTGAGTTGTGCGATAGTTATAGGGCTCAATATGGCTGTAATTTTATAAGTGCTATGCCAACAAATTTATACGGGCCAAATGATAATTATGATTTAGAAAAGTCTCACGTTTTACCTGCATTGCTTCGCAAATTTATTACTGCAAAAAGAAATGGAGAAGCAACAGTTACCCTTTGGGGAACTGGTAGCCCAATGAGAGAGTTTTTGTATGTTGATGATTTGGCTGATGCTTGTTATTATTTAATGAATAATTACAACGAAAAAGGTTTGGTAAATGTAGGATGTGGGTATGATGTAACCATAAAACAACTGGCAGAAATAGTAAAGCAAACTGTTGGCTTTGATGGTGAAATTGTTTGGGATATAACTAAGCCAGATGGTACACCTAGAAAGCTAATGGACGTTTCTAAATTAGAAGGCTTGGGGTGGAAAGCTTCTATTACTTTAGAAAATGGAATTAAAATGGTGTATGAGGATATAAAAGATACTGTTTGGTAGTAGTTTAAATTTTAGTATAATTTAAAAAGAGGGTCTGCAAAATTTTGCAGACCCTCTTTTGTTATTTCAACTTCTTTAGCACTACTTGCTCTTTATATTGGCTATTAAGTTCTTTTACAGTTTTATTCCATTCGTGAAATTTACTTACCTCAAATTGTAAAGTATTGCTAATAAACTGCTGATAAAGTATAATTTGATTACCCTTTTTTTCATAGTTAATTATCATACCAAAATCGCCTGAATTTGTTGTGTAATTTTTAGGCAAATAATTTATTTCATATCCATCAGGAATAGTTAAAATGGTGTATTGCTTCCAGTTGTATTTATAATCGTACTCAACATCAACTTTACGCTTTGCTGTATCAATAAACGTATTGGCTTGCAACTTATCTAAATTTAAATTAATATAACATTCATCCCCAATTTGCTTGGCATATCCTGGCAACTCAAAGCTTGCATTAAAACTAACTTTTTTATTAGCAACATCGTATTTTTTTACTGAATAGTCATTCATTAAAAACTTATTGCTTCCTTTACTAATTCTAGCTTTTACGTAATCTTTTGTTTGAACTTCATCTTTGTAGCTTAAATAATTGTAAGTGTCACTGCCACAATATCCAGAAAAATGTACAGCAATGTTTCCTTTAATATTATTGCCATTTAAAGTAATAATAGTGCTATCTACAATTTCATTATTTTGGTAATCAATCACAGGAACTCTTTCAATTTTATAATTTTCATCGTCAATTGCAATCAATGCTTGTTTGTTTTGAATGCCATGAGTTGGCATTCCAAAAATGCAATGAGGGTCTGTAGCATCTAAAAAATACCATTTTTCATCAATATTAGCTGCACATATCATGTGATTATCTGTAATGGGTAAGTGTACCTCGTTGTAATCGTAAGCAATATCTCTTGTGCCTATCCAAGTATAAAATGCTTTTATATTAGCATTATTTAGCATTACAGTAAGTAAGCTTGCCATGTCTTTACAATCGCCATATTTTTTGTTACACACATCTTTTGCATGGCGAGGTACAAAACCTTCTAAACCATCTTCAAAGGCTACATATTTAATATTGTTTTGTACCCAAGTAAAAATACTTTTTGCTTTTTCTTTTGTGGTTTTAAAAGGTTGTGTGATGCTATCGGTTAGTTTTTTTAATTCAGCACTTGGCTCTTTGTTTACTGTTTTTAAATGACTAAAATTCCATTTATAAAAGTCGTTGATGGTTTCAAAAACTGTTACTTTTTTATCATCCTCAGTTGTGTAAGATGCGATATAAAAAATTACATGTGGTTCTGAATATGAAAATCCTGGTGCATTGTTGTAGTAGTCTCTATCTTTTAAGTCGTTTGTAGAAAAAGTTAGTTTTTTAGTTCTACCCTTTGTATCTTCTTTAATAGAAATTATTTTTTTATCGTCATTTTTTATGATGTATTTAAGCTGTACATTACTAGGATATTCGATTGTAAAACTAGTATTTAATGCAGGTAAATAATTACTGAAGTAAAATGGGGTAAGCAAATGAATATCTTTTTCGGCTATTATACTTTTTTGATAACACAATGAACCCAAAGTAGTGGAAGGAAAATCGAATACAGTTTCTTTACTATCATCGTAAAAAACACTGTTGCTTCTTGAGCTTTCTGTTTTAAACTCGGTTACTTTTATTTTTTTAAATTTATTGCCATCTGGCACTTTTGTATAGGCTTCTATCAATTTCACTTCATCAAAACTACCATGATAAACCCTGCCTTTATTATAAATACCACTAGCCTTTTCGTTTAGTAATATAATTTCTTTTTCATCTATGGTTTCAATGTACAAGCCACCATCTTTATTGCTAATATTTACCTCACGAGAAATATTGGTAAAAGCTGCTAAGGCATTTGGAAATTTTGCTGTAATTGCTTCTACTTGTTGCGTTTTAGCGTTGAAGTTGCATAGTAATAAACCTACAAAAAGTATAAGTTTAGTTTGTTTTAATTTTATATACATTAACTAAAAGTTTGCTGCAATTTAGGGATTTGTTCTATTAAAAAAACACCCAAAATTTCTTTAAATTTTGGGTGTTTTTTTTGAGTATTTATTTAATTAATTCACCGTAGTAAAAAACTTTGATTGTTTCTTTTCCTGTGGCTTCGTCGTAATATTTACAAATGCCATTTAATTTTCCTAAGTAATAATTTTCTTCGGCTTTTATTTTTCCGTTGGTGAAGTAGTATTTACAAGTTCCGTGTAATTCATCTTCGTAATGATTTTCTTCACTCTCTGGATTTCCATTAGGATAAAAAACTTTTTTGGTTTTAGTTTCTTCACCAAAGGCTCTCTCTGAAATAATAAAAGGTTTTCCGTTGCTAAAATAAATATTACGCGTGCCATTTATTAGATTATCATCATAATCTATTTCGGCACTTTTGTTTCCGTTTTTATAATAGGTAATCAATTTGCCTGTGGCATTTTTTAGTTCAATTGCAGGAACAAGTTTTCCATCTTTTCCTTCGTAAGAATAACTAACTAAATAGCCATCATCAAAGTTTAAAACATAAGCTAAGTTTCCGGCTTCGCCATATTGCTTAAATGTGCCATGTACTGTGCCATTCTTGTATTCAATTTCTTTTTGTATGTTTCCGTCGTACTCATGATAAACTTTAGACATTCCATTTATGTTGCCATATTCATAGGTTTCTTCATTGCTTAACTTGCCATTATCGTAATATGTTTTCCATTTTCCATGCTTATCGCCAAGTAAGTAGTTTCCTGTTGCATTTGGTTTTCCATTTAAATGATATGATTTAAAAATGCTATCGG
>JBMLOR010000122.1:0-10455 GCA_049242865.1 Chitinophagaceae bacterium
CCACGACCTGCTGATTACAAATCAGCTGCTCTACCAACTGAGCTACCTCGGCTTACTTCTATCAAAAAACTTAACAAGATTGAATATATAATCTTGTTTTTCGGACGGCAAAAGTAGAGGTTTTTTAATACAAACAAAATTCTTTTAAAAAAAAATAAAAAAAATTATTCACATTTCTCATTACATCTTTTTTTACTGAACATCTGATTTCTATTTCTGACCAATTGTCATTACTTATCTATTAATATTTGCCAAATATTCTACTTAAAATAATTGGCTTATTGTTTGAATCAATTTACATTATAATTGCAAAATTTAAAATCATGATTATTAATAAAATGTTTACAAACTCACCTTACATCATCCAAGAGGATAACGATAATAATAAAGACGAAAAACAAGAACAAGCATCACCAGGCATGATGAAAAAAATGGAAAATCTATTTTTTGAAAAGCGTGCCGTGTATTTATGGGGTGTTGTTGAAGATAAAAGTGCTAAAGATGTTGTTAGCAAATTATTGCTGTTAGAAGCAGACAAGCCCGGCGAAGAAATTAAATTTTTTATCAACAGTCCAGGTGGTGTAGTAACTAGTGGAATGGTGATTTACGATACTATAAAAATGCTGCAATCGCCTGTAAGTACAATTTGTATGGGTTTAGCTGCTAGTATGGGAAGTTTACTTTTAAGCTGTGGTGTTAAAGGTAAAAGATTTATTTACCCACATGGAGAAGTAATGATTCACCAACCTAGCCTTAGTGGATACTACCAAGCAACAAGCATTGACCTTGAAATACAAGCTGAACAAATAAGAAAAACCAAAGAAATAGGTGCTAAAATTTTAGCTGAAAATTGTGGAAAATCTGTAGAACAAATTATGAAAGATTTTAATAGAGATTACTGGATGAATGCACAAGAAGCCATTGATTATGGAATTGTTGATGGTGTAATGAATAAAATATAATTAACTTCTTACAATATTCAATACTTAAACAACTAAGTATTACACGTACATAAACATACATGAAAGAAACTGTTTTAAGCGGAATTAGACCTACTGGTTTTTTACACCTAGGTAATTATTTTGGAGCCATGCGAAACTATATTCGTATGCAAGACGAGTTCAACTGCTATTTTTTTGTAGCAAACTGGCACTCACTTACCACTCATCCTGATACAAAAGAGCTTAACAATGCAGTTCATCGTGTAATTGCAGAAAATATCGCCTGCGGATTAGATCCTGAAAAAGTTAGCCTTTATGTACAAAGCGATGTACCTGAGATTGCTGAATTATATCTTAACCTCAACATGCTGGCATATTTAGGTGAGCTTGAAAAAACAACTACTTTTAAAGATAAAGCACGTGCCCAACCAAATAATGTAAACGCTGGCTTACTTACCTACCCAGTATTACAAGCAGCTGATATTTTAATACACAGGGCTGTTAAAGTACCTGTAGGTAAAGATCAAGAGCAAAACCTAGAAATGGCACGAACATTTGCCAACAGATTTAACCATAGATATGGTGATGTTTTTCCAGAACCCCATGCTTTTAATTATGGCGAAAATTTGGTTAAAATTATGAGCCTTGATGGTAATGGAAAAATGAGCAAAAGCGAAAATCAACTTGCTACTTTGTATTTAGCTGATGAAGATGATGTAATTCGTAAAAAATTATTAAAAGCTAAAACTGATGGTGGGCCTAGTGAACCAAATAGCAAAAAGCCAGATTTTATTGAAAACTTATTTACTTTAATGCAACTTGTTAGCACCCCAGATACCTATAAAAAATTTAATGATGATTACAATAACAGCTCTGCAGGAAATTGCATTATAAGATATGGTGACTTTAAAAAACAACTTGGCGAAGACATGGTAAAATTTATTGCACCTATAAGAGAAAAAGCATTGGATTTACAAAAAAATAAGCCATTATTGCAAAGTATAATTAAACAAGGGGCCGATAAAGCAAGAGCTAGTGCAAATGCAACAATGCAATTAGTAAGAAAAGGTGTATTGGGTGATTAATTTTTAATAATTATCATTTTAAAACACATTTACTACTTTTAACTTCATTATTGTTTGATTCATCTTGAATAATCTAACCTTTTTGCAACACATTTTACATGGCAAAAACAAAAAAACCTAAGCACATTGCAATTGCTGGCAACATTGGGGCTGGCAAAACTACTTTAACAGAAATGCTGAGTAAACATTACAAATGGATTCCTCAGTTTGAAGATGTTGATCATAATCCTTATTTAATGGATTTTTATGAAGACATGCCAAGATGGAGCTTCAACCTTCAAATATATTTTTTAAATAGCAGGTTAAATCAACTACTTGAAATTCAACGTGGTAGTGAAACCATTATCCAAGACAGAACCATTTATGAAGATGCCAACATTTTTGCACCTAACCTGCACGATATGGGGCTTATGGCAAAACGTGATTTTGAAAACTATTATACTTTCTTTGAAACACTAAAAAGTATGGTGCAACCACCAGATTTGCTAATTTATTTAAAAGCTAGTGTTCCTACTTTAGTTGCTCAAATTCAAAAAAGAGGAAGAGATTATGAAGAAAATATTCGTTTAGATTATTTAAAAAAACTTAATGAATATTACAATAAATGGATAGACAACTATAAAGAGGGTGCTTTATTGGTAATTGATGTAGATAAAAACAAGTTTGGTGAAAATGATGAGCATTTTGGCGAAATCATTTCAAAAATTGATGGTCAACTCTACGGATTGTTTTAAACTGTAATTTCATATACTTTCTAAGAATAGAAAGAATTATTAATTTTTATCATAACGTCCAATAAATTTTTGGGGTTACACTCATGCAAACCTCCAACAATTTTGTAGATTTTGGTTTACACCCATACAAACCTCTATCTTAAATAAACATAAAACTTTTATCCACCTTATAGCAGCAATCCTTTTACTTTGCGTAAATTTTCTTTATGCGATTTGGGGTAGTTTTTTTATCCATTTTATTTGCTGTATCAAGCTTTGCTCAAAAAAGGCCAATTGCTCCCAAACCAAAATTTGCTGGCAATCCTTCCAGAAGTATTCCTAAACCAAGCCAAAAAATATTATACACCCTAACAGATAGTGCTAGTTATGCAATTGGGGTAAATATTGCAAAAAACTTGCAGTCACAAGGATTTTCAGGTATCGATGCTTTAAAATTATATAAAGGCATGAGTGATATTTTACTGGGAAAAACACCTCAACTTACCGAATCTCAAGCTGCAAATTGTATCAATAATTATCAGCAAAAACATGTATCTACCCCTAAGCCTGCTAATCAAAAAAATAGTAACAGCAACACCAATACTGCTGCTACCATTCAAAAACAAAATGTAAATAACACCATCAACGAAGCTGCAAAAAATAAAGTTTTAGGTCGTGAATTTTTAGAACAAAATGCCAAAAAACCTGGAGTAATTAGTATGCCAGGTGGATGGCAATATCAAGTTTTAAAAAATAGTTTAGATACTACACATCCAAAGTTTGAAGATAAAGTTACTTTTCATTATACAGTTAGTGATATTACTGGTAAATTAATACAATCAAGCAAAGAAAATAATCAACCCATCACCTATCCTGTAGGAAATTTAATAATGGGTTGGCAAGTTGCTTTACCTATGATGACGGTTGGCAGTAGTTGGAGAATTTACCTACCAAGTACTTTAGCTTATGGTGATACTGGAGCTGGTGATGATATTAGACCAGGAATGACTTTAATTTTTGACATTGAAGTTTTAAGCGTAAACAGATAAATCAACATTAAAAAATAATATTATGAAATGTGCTGATATTACTATTATAGACGAAAAAGAAACAAGAGCTGGTTTTGGTGACGGCGTTTTTGAAGCTGCCCAAAACAATGAAAACGTGGTTGTGCTTACAGCAGATTTAGCAGGGAGCATGAAAATTGGAAATTTTATAAAAACCTATCCCGAAAGATTTATTCAGGTTGGAATTGCCGAAGCAAATATGATTGGTATTGCTGCTGGACTAACTATTGGAGGAAAAATTCCTTACACCACAACTTTTGCAAATTTTAGTACAGGAAGGGTGTATGACCAAATTCGTCAAAGCGTTGCTTATAGCGATAAAAATGTAAAAATTTGTGCTTCTCATGCTGGTTTAACTTTAGGTGAGGATGGTGCTACACACCAAATATTAGAAGATATTGGTTTGATGAAAATGTTACCTGGCATGACAGTTATTGTGCCTTGCGATTATAATCAAACTAAAGCTGCCACTAAAGCAATTGCAAATTATCATGGCCCTGTGTATTTGAGGTTTGGTCGTCCAAAATGGCCAAATTTTACTGCAATTGATGGTAATGACTTTGTGATAGGAAAAGCACAACAATTAAGTGAAGGAACTGATGTTTCCATTTTTGCATGTGGCCACATGGTTTGGAAAGCAATTGAAGCAGGTAAGCAATTAGAAGCTGAGGGCTTAAGTGTTGAAGTTATTAATATACATACTATAAAACCCTTAGATGAAGCTGCTGTTTTAGCTTCAATTTCAAAAACAAAATGTGCAGTAACCGTTGAAGAACACAATATTATTGGTGGATTAGGAGATAGCATTGCACAAGTAGCCAGCAAAAATTTACCTATACCTATTGAATTTGTTGGTACAAAAGATACTTTTGGTGAAAGTGGCACGCCTAAGCAATTGTTAGAAAAATATGGCTTAGACACACCAAATATTGTTGAAGCTGCAAAAAAAGTAATTGCTCGAAAGGGATAATAACTACATAAACGGCTCTATTTTTTTTAACGCTAAGTCTATTTTTGTGCAGCAGATTCTGATGATAAAATTAGAATCAACTCCAAAAAAAATAAATAAATAATTATGAGCAAACCCGTTAAATGGATACTGATAATATTGGTTTTATTATTAGTGATTTTAGGTATACTAAAAGTTACTGGCAAATTAGGAAAAGATGAAGGTACTCCTGTTGTTGTAGAAGCTGTAGAACTTAAAACTATAATAGAAACAGTAAATGCAAGTGGTAAAGTTTACCCTGAAAATGAAGTAAAAATTAGTCCAGACATTAGTGGAGAAATTGTTGAACTTACTGTAAAAGAGGGCGACAGTGTAAAACGTGGGCAACTATTAGCAAAAATTTATGCTGATATTCTACTTTCTCAAAGAGACCAAGTAAGTGCAGGTGTTAGCCAAGCAAATGCTCAGTTAAGTAATAGTACTGCAGGTTTAGAAGCTTTAAAAGCTAGTTTAGATCAAGCAGAAATTAATTATAACAGAAGCAAAAAATTATACGACGAAAAAGTAATAAGTAGAGCCGAATTTGAGCAAAGCAATCAAGCTTTAGCTGTAGCAAAAGCAAATTATTTAGCAGCAAAAGAAGGACTAAAAAGTAATGATGCTGCTATTGCAAGTGCAAGGGCACAGCTTACAAGAGCAAATAAAGATTTAAGTAGAACTACTATTGTAGCTCCAATGGATGGAGTAGTAAGTTTAATGAATATTAAAAAAGGTGAAAAAGTTGCAGGAAATAGTTTTAATGTTGGTACAGAAATGATGCGTATTGCTGATTTAAATAGTATTGTAACGCAAGTTGATGTTGGCGAAAATGATATACCAAAAGTAAAATTAGGCGACACGGCTATCATCAATGTTGATGCTTACAGCAAAAGAAAATTTAAGGGAATAGTATTTAAAATTGCAAATCCCGTAGGAAATGCTTTAGCAGGAAACACAAGTACAGACGTAACAAATTATAAAGTTCATATTAGAATTTTAAAAAGTAGTTACGAGGATTTAATAGGCAAAGGTAGTTTTCCTTTTAGGCCTGGTATGAGTGCAAGTGCCGATATTCAAACAAGAACAGAAAAAAATGTAATCAGTGTTCCTTTAAATGCAGTTACAACTCGTAATAAAAAAGACGACAAATCTCCAAATGCAACAAAAAAAGAAGATAACAATACTACTTCAAACGAAAATAAAAACATTTTAGACGATTTAAACGAAGTTGTATTTATATACGATTCTACTGGAAAAGAAGGTGCAACTGTAAAAAAAGTAAAAGTAAAAACAGGCATACAAGATCTTACCCATATACAAATTACAGAAGGCTTAAAAGTTGGCCAACAAGTAGTTACAGGCCCATATTATTTAGTAAGTAAAACTTTAAAAGAAGGCGATAAAGTGAAAAAAACCGACAAGGATAAAGTGATAGGCGAAGGCAAAAAAAACTAAACTAAATTAAACTTAAATAATAAAAAACTCTGGCTTAATGCCAGAGTTTTTTTATGGCAACTATTCAAAACTTAATAACAAAATGTAATTTTATCATTTTACTTACATTTCATTTAACATCCCCAACTTACATTTGCTTTTTACTTAAATCATGGATTTAAAATCTTTACTTGCAAAGCCTTTTGCTAACTACATACATAAAAAAATTAATAAAGATGCAGCCCATGCTTTAACAACTCAGGATGCAATTTTTAAACAACTCATTAAACTATCTACCAACACTGTTTTTGGTAAAGACCATCAATTTAAAAACATACACAGTTACAACGATTTTAAAGCATTAGTACCAATAAGAGACTACGAACAATTTAGGCCATATATCGAGCAAATTAAAGAAGGCAAACACAATGTATTATGGAAAGGAAAACCTTTATATCTTGCAAAAACTAGTGGTACAACTAGTGGAGCAAAATATATTCCTATCACAAAAGCATCTATACCAAACCACATCAATACGGCTCGCAATGCCTTATTGTATTATATGGTAGAATCGGGTAACTATAGTTTTCCTCTAGGTAAATTAATTTTTTTAAGTGGTAGCCCTTCTTTAGAAAGAGTTGCAGATATTCCCACTGGCAGGTTAAGTGGTATTGTAAACCACCACGTACCCAAGTATTTAAGAAATAATCAGCTTCCTAGTTTTACAACAAATTGTATAGAAGAATGGGAAGAAAAATTAGATAAAATTATTGAAGAAACCGAACATCAAAACATGACACTCATCAGTGGAATCCCACCTTGGGTGCAAATGTATTTTGATAAATTGATAGATAAACACAAGAAAAAAATTAGTGAAATTTTTCCAAACTTTAGTGTGCTTGTGCAAGGTGGGGTAAACTTTGAACCCTATAAAAAAAAGCTATTTGAGAGTATTGGAAAAAAGATTGATACCATTGAACTTTTCCCTGCAAGTGAAGGTTTTTTTGCTTATCAAATAAAGCAAAACGACGAGGGTCTTTTATTAAATACCAACAGTGGAATATTTTTTGAGTTTATTCCTGCAAATGAAATTTTTAACGATAATCCAACAAGGCTAAGTTTAAAAGATGTTCAACTAAATACAAACTATGCTTTAATCATCAACAGCAATGCAGGTTTATGGGGTTACAATATTGGCGACACTGTAAAATTTGTAAGTTTAAACCCATACAAAATTGTTGTAACAGGCCGAATTAAACATTTTATTAGTGCCTTTGGCGAGCATGTAATTGGAGAAGAAGTTGAGCAAGCTTTACTAAAAGCATCTAACGATGAAAATATTGGCATTACAGAATTTACAGTTGCACCATTTATTGCTGATGGCGATGGCAATAGTTTTCACGAATGGTTTATAGAATTTGAAACAATGCCAGCAAACATGCAAGAATTTGCAAAAAAATTAGAGGCAAACCTCAGAAGCAAAAACGTATATTATGATGATTTAATAAAAGGGAATATCTTGCAAACTTTAAAAATTAATGTAGTTCAAAAAAATGGATTTATAAACTACATGAAAAGTATTGGAAAATTAGGTGGGCAAAACAAAGTTCCAAGACTAAGTAACGACAGAAAAATTGCAGATGAGTTGATGAAATTTAAATTATAAACTATGAGTGATGAATTATTAATATTATTTATTAAATAGTGACTAATCGTCAAATCAACCAATCAATAAATCAATAAAACTTCAATAATTTGAACCTTACCATACATAGTAAAAATTTAGTAAAAACCTACAAAGGCAGAACTGTTGTAAACAATGTAAGTATACAAGTAAGCCAAGGAGAAATTGTAGGTTTATTAGGCCCAAATGGTGCAGGAAAAACTACATCGTTTTACATGGTTGTTGGTTTAATAAAACCAGATGAAGGAAAAGTTTTTTTAAATGAACAAGACATCACCAAACAACCTATGTACAAAAGAGCCCAAATGGGCTTAGGTTATTTACCTCAAGAAGCTAGTGTTTTTAGAAAATTAAGTGTTGAAGATAATATAATGAGTGTGCTTGAAATGACTAAACTCACCAAAGCTGAAAGACATCATAAACTTGAAACCTTGCTCGACGAATTTAATTTACATAAAGTAAGAAAAAACAATGGTGATAGTTTAAGTGGTGGCGAAAGAAGACGAACTGAAATAGCAAGGGCATTGGCAGTTGATCCAAAATTTATTTTACTTGATGAACCCTTTGCAGGTGTTGACCCTATTGCAGTTGAAGACATTCAAACTGTGGTGGCAAAACTCAAATATAAAAACATAGGAATTTTAATTACCGATCATAATGTAAACGAAACATTAAGCATTTGCGATAGAGCTTACTTACTAATTGAAGGTAAAATTTTTAAACATGGAACTGCTGAAGAATTGGCAAATGATGATAAAGTAAAACGAATGTACTTAGGTACAAATTTTGAACTTAAACGAAAAGATTGGATTATTGAAATGGCCAATGAAAATGCAAATCACAACGAAAAAAGTTAGATATAATATTACATGAAACTTCAATTACAACGCCCCATCGCCTTTATTGATTTAGAAACTACAGGCATAAATTTTAATACAGATAGAATTGTAGAAATTGCTATAGTAAAAATTTTACCTACTGGTGAAAAACAAATTAAACGTAAACTTATAAATCCTCAAATACCAATTCCACAGCAAGCCATTGATGTGCATGGTATAACTGATGAAATGGTTAAAGATGCACCAACATTTAAACAAGTGGCTAATGAGTTAAAACAATTCTTAGATAATTGTGACATTGGTGGATACAATAGCAACAGATTTGATATGCCAATGCTTGTAGAAGAATTTCTAAGAGTTGAAATTAACTTTGAAATAAACGATAGAAAATTTGTTGACGCTCAAAAAATTTTCCATCAAATGGAGCAACGAACTTTAAGTGCAGCTTACAAATTTTATTGCAACAAAGAACTAGTTGGTGCTCATGGAGCTGAAGCTGATGCTACAGCAACTTATGAAGTAATTGAAGCTCAGCTAGAAAAATATAATCAAATTACACCAACTGTTGAGGGGATTGTTAAATTTACTGGTGAAGATAATATTGTAGACTTTGCTCGTAGATTTATTATGCAAAATGGAGTAGAGGTTTTTAACTTTGGTAAACATAAAGGTAAACCTGTAACTCAAGTAATTAAAGAAGAACCTCAATACTATGATTGGATGATGAAAGGTGACTTTGCATTAAATACTAAACAAAAATTTACAGAAATTTTAAATAGAACACTGCTAAAAAAATAACAAGTACTATTTTTACAACAATTGTAATGGAGAAAATTGTAATTATACCAACCTATAATGAGATAGAAAATATAGAGGCGATTATTACCAAAGTATTTTCAATGAACTTAGGGTACCACATCTTAGTAATTGATGATGGTTCTCCAGATGGAACGCCACAAGTTGTAAAAAAACTAATGCTCCAATATCCCAATCAATTATTTATTGAAGAGCGTAAAGGAAAACTAGGATTAGGCACTGCTTACATTCATGGTTTTAGATGGAGTATTGCAAAAGGTTATAATTTCATTTTTGAAATGGATGCAGATTTTTCTCATAATCCAGAAGATTTAGAAAGATTATACAAAGCCTGTAAAGATGGTTGTGGTGATGTTGCTGTTGGCAGCAGATATGTACCAGGAGGAAAAGTAGAAAACTGGCCTTGGGAACGTCATTTATACAGTCGTGGAGGTAGTATTTACACAAGATTAATAACTTGGATGCCAGTAAATGACCCTACAGCTGGATTTGTTTGTTATACAAAAAAAGTTTTAGAAACTATTAACTTAGATGAAATAACTTTTGTAGGCTACGCTTTTCAAATTGAAATGAAATTTGCCAGTTGGAAATTAGGTTTCAAAATTGTAGAAGTGCCCATTACCTTTAAAGACAGAGAAATTGGCAAAAGCAAAATGAGTAAAGGTATTATTAAAGAAGGTGTAATTGGCGTATTACGTATTCAATGGCAAAGCATGTTTAAAAACTATAAGAAAAGGTTGAGTAATTAGTAGATAGTAGTTAGTAGTTAGTAGTTGGTAGTTGGCAGGATAAATTTCCAATACTTAATCAACAAATCTTCAATCAACAAATCTTCAATCAATCAATCTTCAATCAATAAACTTTCTAGCAATAAGGTATAATTGTAAG
>JBMLOR010000122.1:10555-16510 GCA_049242865.1 Chitinophagaceae bacterium
TCAATCAATCAATCTTCAATCAATAAACTTTCTAGCAATAAGGTATAATTGTAAGCAGTACAGTAATAATAAAATTTTCCAATACCAGAATTTCCAATAATTTTTTTGTAAGGATTTTTAGCCATACTTGCCATATTAGCTATAAAAAAAGCCTCGTCGCTAGTGGCTAGTTTTTTTTCCCAATCTTCAGGTAGTATAAATTTTGGCAAGTTAGTATGTCCAAACCTTTTTAAAGTAGTAACTAATAAAATTTTTTCTACAATACCAATTTTTGAATTCAATAATTCCAATGCTTGTTCAATTAAAACAGGTTTTAAATTTTCTAAACTTTCAATTGGTTTTTCTTGCATTAATCTTGAAACATGGTACAAAAAAATACTAGTTTTAGCATAGTGAGGTGCAATATGTTTAGGTTGTGTAATATGATGCTTATTGTTTATAACTTCAACAATATACTGCAAACTAGCAGAGTCGGCTTTAGTCCATTTTAAATTATAATGTTGCACCATCAATAATATATTACTCATTACACAAGCATCAAAATCAATGGGCATTTTTTGCCCAAACCAAGTAGAATAAGCTGGTAAGTTTTCATAATTTTTCAGTGTATTTTTTACTTTGCTAAAATTTCCATTTACAAAATTTTGCATTAATGTATGAACCTCAGCTACAGCCATACTATCTGCTTCTGTAGCTAGTAACATCATCGAAGTATCGTCCATATCATCTGGCAAAGCATTTACTTCATCAAACCAATTTATCCATCCACTATTTGGAAAAACTTTTCGCTTTGGATTTGTTTTCCAAAAATTATAAGTATTTCTTCCCTTTGTATTCTTATAAAAATGAGCAGTTTGCAAAGTTTTCGAATAAATACTATCAACAATTTTTTGCTGAGTATTATTAAATTTGGGATATAATTTTTTTAGCGTATAGCAGATAAGTGCATTGTAAAAAATATTGTCATCGGCTTTTATCGATTTTTTATTACCATGATATTGCCTATACACAGGAAAAATTCCACTAGGAAAAAAATTTGTATCGGCAGTTGCTTGCTCAAATGCTATTTTATGTAACATTTCTGTTATAAAATTTTCCTTGTTTTGGGAAATGACAGTAGAAATGCACCCCAAAAAAAATAAAAAAAATAACAAAATTTTACGCATATTATTCAATACTCAACTAGTTAATTATAAAATATAGAAAACTGTGCTGCAAGAGTAACGAATTAGCTACAAAAAGTAGTTCAACTGCAAAAAATTGATTTTGTTCCACTTTATCAAAAAACCCTATATTGCACCTGTTTTCGGGTAAAAACCCCTTATTTTTCATTAAAAACTTGCCTAAACAATGGATTTAAAGCAAATTCACGAGCTAATTAAAATCGTTAATAAAAGTAATATCGGCGAAATTAGCATCGAAGATAAAGACGGTAAAGTAACTATAAAACAAAAAGAAGAACAAGTAGTTACAGTGGCTGCACCAACAGCTCCACAAGTATATAATGTAGCTCCACAACCAGTGGCAGCTGCACCAGCAACGCCAGCACCAGCAGCAGCTCCAACAAATGCTGCTCCACCTGCTGCAGCTGCTAACAATACAGTTATAATTAAAAGCCCAATGATTGGAACTTTTTATAGAAAAAGTGGGCCAGATAAACCAGCTTTTGCCGAAGTTGGTACAGAAGTTTCTCCAGGTAAAGTAGTTTGTATTATAGAAGCCATGAAACTTTTTAATGAAATTGAAAGTGAAGTAAGTGGCACAATAGTTAAGGTTTTGGTAGATGATGCAAGTCCTGTAGAATACGACCAACCTTTATTTGAGGTAATGCCTTAGTTATAATACAACAATTCGACAAATCATTAATTAACCAATGTACAATTGTCGAATTGCAACATTGTTTAATTGTCAAACTATTATTTGTGTTTAAAAAAATTCTTATTGCCAATCGTGGCGAAATTGCACTACGTGTAATTCGTACTTGTCGCGAAATGGGTATAAAAACAGTTGCTGTATATAGCACTGCAGATAAAGATAGTCTTCATGTTCGTTTTGCCGATGAAGCTGTTTGTATTGGAAAACCTTCAAGTTCCGAAAGTTACCTTAACATTCCACATATCATGGCTGCTGCTGAAATTACCAATGCAGATGCCATACATCCGGGATATGGATTTTTAGCTGAAAATGCTAAGTTTAGCCAAATATGTGCCGATCATGGAATAAAATTTATAGGCCCTACTCCTGAAATGATTAATAAAATGGGAGATAAAATAACTGCAAAAGAAACAATGATTGCAGCAGGTGTTCCCGTTGTTCCTGGAAGTGGTGGCTTACTCGAAAGTGTAGAACAAGCGAAAGATTTAGCCAAAAATGTTGTTGGATATCCAGTAATCTTAAAAGCAACTGCAGGTGGTGGAGGTAAAGGCATGAGGGTTGTTTGGAAAGAAGAAGACATTGAAAAAGCTTATGACAATGCAAAAGCTGAAGCTGCTGCATCGTTTAAAAACGATGGTATTTATATGGAAAAGTTTGTAGAAGAACCTCGCCATATTGAAATACAAGTTGCAGGTGACCAACATGGTAATTTTTGCCACATGAGTGAAAGAGATTGTAGCATTCAACGTAGACATCAAAAATTAGTAGAAGAAAGTCCTTCACCATTTATGACCCCTGAATTGCGTAAAGCAATGGGTGAAGCTGCCATAAAAGCTGCTGCAGCAATAAACTATGAAAGTGTTGGTACTATTGAGTTTTTAGTAGATAAACACCGAAATTTTTATTTCATGGAAATGAACACACGTATTCAAGTAGAACACTGTGTAACCGAAGAAGTAATAAATTTTGACCTAATTAAAGAACAAATTAAAATAGCAGCAGGTGAAAAAATAACTGGCAAAAATTATGAGCCAACTATGTATGCTATTGAATGTAGAATCAATGCTGAAGATCCTTACAACGACTTTAGACCATCACCAGGAAAAATCACCAACCTTCATACACCAGGTGGCCATGGTGTTAGGGTAGATAGCCATGTTTATGCTGGTTATACAATTCCTCCTTATTACGATAGTATGATTGGCAAATTAATTACTGTAGCCCGTACACGTGAAGAAGCTATTGATACCATGTATAGAGCCTTGAGTGAGTATGTAATTGAAGGAATTAAAACAACCATTCCTTTTCATTTACAATTAATGAAAAACGAAGATTTTAGAGCAGGAAACTTTACAACTAAGTTTCTCGAAACCTTTAAAATGAAATAATGTTATTGGATTTAATAAAAAACGCACAGCATAATGCTGTGCATTTTTTATTAAAAATATCCTAAAGTTCTATCAGTTTCTAGTTTGAATAAAAAGTAAAATATAAATATCACAACAACTATTATCCAATAAATTAAGTTAATACGATTGCTCTTTTTCTTAAATATTTTTGATTCTGTACTCGTTGAGTTGTAGATGGCATAGGATGAATATCTTTTAAAAAAACTCGTAAAGAGCAACACAATTCTAGGATTTGGTATTTTACTCCAATAATTAAATTTAACTATCAGGCAAGCAGCTAATACAATTGCTTGTGACAACACTAAAATGAACATTTTTTATTGTTTTTGGCGAAAAGCCAAATATAGGCGAAAGTTAAAATTAAGTTAAAGAATTAAGAAAAATTTAATACAAGCAAGCTATCATAACCTAAATATTTTGCAAAACTGTGTATAACTTATTGATTGGCAACCCCATAACGTTATAAAAATCTCCTTCTATTCGTTTAATTCCAACTACACCAATCCATTCTTGAATAGCATAAGCACCAGCTTTATCGTAAGGTTTATAATTATCAATGTAAAACCAAAGTTGTTCATCTGTAAGCAAATTAAATTCTACCAAAGTAGTTTCGGAGAATGAAATTTCTTTGTCCTCAATTAAAATTACTACTCCTGTTATTACACTATGTTGTTGTCCATTTAGCTTTTTTAATATTTCAAAAGCATTTTCTCTACTAGTAGGTTTGCCTAATACTTCGTCATCAAAAACAACAATAGTATCTGCTGCTACAATGGGTTTTGTACAATTGCTGTTTAATGCTTTAACAGCAGCTGCTTTTTCTTTTGCAATATAAATTGGTACTTCACTCAAAGCCAAGTTTGAAGGATAAATTTCATTGGTGTTTGAAACTTGAACTTCAAAATCAATATTTGCCCATTCTAACAATTGTTTTCTTCGTGGAGATTGTGAAGCTAGTATTATAGAATTCATATATTGCAAAATATTAAATTAAAATTCAAAAATAACAGAATGCATTTTTTAAAAAAATTACTATTATTTTTTATTGGGTTAAGTTGTAGTGCAAATGCTTTTAGTCAAAATTGGGATATCAATTTACTTAATACCATTAATCCAAAAAATCCTGATAGCAAATTTATGGCTGATGTAAGCAATAGTGTGTATCCATTAGCCTTAAGCACACCAATAATTATAATGGGAATTGGTGGCATTAATAAAGATAAATCTACCTTAAAAAAAGGCATCGAAATAGCAAAATGTTTAGTTATAAACACTGCAATTACACAAGCTACAAAATATATTGTAAAAAGAGACAGACCCTATATTACTTATCCAAATACATTACAATCTGCCAACCTCGAGCCAGACCCTAGCTTTCCATCAGGCCATACATCAACTGCATTTTCTTTAGCAGCTAGTGTTGCTTTTGAATTCAATCATAAATGGTATATAGCCATTCCTGCATATACTTGGGCAGCAACTGTAGGTTATTCACGCATGTACTTAGGTGTTCATTACCCAAGCGATGTTATTGCAGGTGCCTTAGTTGGTGTTGGTAGTGTGTATGTAAATAGATGGCTAAATAAGAAGCTTTTTGGAAAGAAAAAATAACTACACAAATAAATTATCAGCCAACAGGCTAGCCTTTGCAAGTTCATGGTCATTTATGGTAAGTGATGTTGGATGATGTTGTTGCAGGTAACTAAGCATTTTCAAAGTATCCATATTGCCAACTAAATCATCTTGTGCCATTGGGCAACCTCCAATTCCTTTAATTGCTCCATCAAATCTTGTACAACCGGCGTTTAAAGCTGCTTTAAATTTTGACTCCCAATTTAAAGACGAACTATGTAAGTGCACCCCAAAATTAATGTTACTAAAACTTGGAATTAAGGTGGTTAAAGCATCTTGTATTTGAATTTCAGTAGCTACACCAACTGTATCTGCTAATGAAATAATTTGCACCCCTAAATCAGCAATGGCCTTGGCCCAGTAGTGAAGAATTGTAGCACTATAATCATCACCATAAGGGTTTCCAAAACCCATGCTTAAATATACTACTAGCTGTTTATTATGTTTAGTACATAAGCCTTGTATTTGTTCTACAATTTTTAAACTTTCTTGCTGTGTGCTATTGGTATTTCTTAGTTGAAAGGTAGGAGAAACCGAGAAAGGAAATCCTAAATATTCAATTTGATGATATTGCACAGCATCTTCAGCACCACGTAAATTGGCTACAATAGCAAGCAGCTTAGTGGATGTTTTACTAATGTCTAGTGACTTAATGACTTCCTTTGTATCTGCCATTTGAGGGATAGCCTTTGGCGACACAAAACTCCCAAAATCAATAGTATCAAAACCAACTTTCAATAATTGATTGATATACTCAATTTTTTTTGAAGTAGGAATAAATGCATGCCAACCTTGCATGGCATCTCTTGGGCATTCTATCAGTTGTATGTTAGACAAGTTATTTACGATTTGTTATATACAATTTCGTGTACAATGGATACACGAAAACTATTTTGATAATTTGCATATGAGCATTATTCAATACTCCATCATCAATGTTACAAATTGAATTTCATGTTCCACCTTGGGGGATTGAGGGGGCTTCTAAACCAACTCCACCACCATAGCACTTGCACCTCCCCCACCATTACAAATTCCT
>JBMLOR010000123.1:0-27228 GCA_049242865.1 Chitinophagaceae bacterium
TAAATGGGCGTTGAAATGTAATTTCTCCAGTACCAGTTACTTTAAATCTTTTTTTGGCACTAGAATTTGTTTTTACTTTTGGCATTATATAATCTTTTATAAGATTACTCCCTGCTGGCGTTTCCAAACTTATGGAACTCTTATTGAGCCTTGTGGGAAATGGGCTGCAAAACTAAGGGTTTTAGTTAAAAACAACAACAATTAAATCAATCTTTTTTAAACCTAAAACCAATCATAAAATAATCTTCTATCTCTAAACTTTTCAAATATTTTTGCTAACAAACATCTACTAAATAAATTTTTTCAATTTAACATTTTAAATGAGATACTTTTTAATAATTCTACTTTTTATATTTCCAAAACAACAAATTATTGCTCAAGCCATTAATGGCACAATTTTAAATCAAGATGATGGAACTCCTCTTGCAGGTGCAACTATTATTCTAAAAAATAGTAATATAAAAACGCAATCTAACATTGATGGAAAATTTTCTATTCCTGTTACTGATGCTCAACTTAAAGAAGGTGTTTTACTTGTTACTTATGTTGGTTACTTTAAGCAAGAAATAAGAATAGCTTCACGTAATCCATTAAACATCAGACTTGTAAAAGAAACAAATAGCCTAAATGATGTAGTGGTAACTAGTAGCTATGCAAAACCTAAAAGAAAAGAAGAAGTTACAGGGAGCATTGTTACAGTTAGTGCAGCACAACTGCAAACCTCTCGCCCTATTGAAAGTTTTGATAAAATGCTTGAAGGTTTAGCTGCAGGTGTGCAAGTTGAACAAAGTACAGAACTAGGAACACCAGTAAAAATAAATATTAGAGGACAAAATGCTTTAACCCCTTTAGGCGGTAGTAACTCGCAAATTTTTGCTACTTCATCTCAACCACTATTTGTAGTTGATGGAATTGTAATTAAAGAACAACGAAAAGGTGACGAAGGCATTGCTTTTTTATCGGGTGAACAGTTGTTAAATCCACTTGCAGGGATTAATCCAGATGATATTGAAAGTATTTCAATTTTAAAAGATGCTGCAGCTGCAGCAATTTATGGTAGCAATGCAAGCAATGGGGTTATCATCATTACTACAAAAAGAGGTAAAGCAGGAAAAACAAGATTTAATTTTGGTTATAACCAAGGGTGGAGCACTCCCATTAATCAAATAAAATGGCTTAGTGGCCCTCAATATCATGAACTAGTTAAAGAAATGTATTTAAATGATGGTAGAAGCCCATTTGATGCTGAACTTTTAGCAGGTTCTAAAACAATTAATACCGATTGGTTTGGTTTAGTTAACAGATACAGTAGTTTTAGAAATGTTGATTTTGATATGAGTGGCGGAAATGAAAACACACAATTTAGACTTAGTGCTAGCTATATGGATCAACAAGCTACACAAAAAGGCAACGATTTACAAACCATCAATCTTCGTTTATCACTTAGCCATCAAATTGGCAGTAAGTTTAATGTAGATGTTAGCATTGCTCCAACCTTAACCAATAAAAAAGGTTTAAATCTTTACAGCAATGTACCCATCATTCCAAATGCACCTGCTTACAATGCAGATGGTAGTTTTTTTAAATTTAATAATTTAGGCGTACCAAACCCATTAGCAGTTTTAGCACAAAATGTAGATCAACACACTGGTGGAAGCATAACGAGTAATGTTACCATGCGATATGCTTTTAAAAAGAATTTAAAGCTTACCAACATATTTGGCATTAATGGTTTAGTGAATAAACAAAACATTTTTGATTCACCTAAAAATGCAACAGGCGAAAGTAAAAATGGATTTGCTCAAATTTATGATAGACTAGATTTTGGATGGGTAAATTCAACTGTTTTAAACTGGAATACTATTTATAAAAATGATCATAGCATTGATATTATTGGAGGCACAGAATTTAGAAGCGAAAGCAGCAAATTATTGCGTGGTGCCGGTTCTGGATTTACTTATTACAGGTTAAATGAACTAAGTAATGCTGCTAATCAATTAAGTGCTAGTAGCAGACAAGAGAATACCACAGCTAGTGTTTATGGACAATTAGTATATAACTACAAAAACAAATATTTTGTAAGTGCAAGCTCAAGATTAGATGCTGCTAGCATTTTTGGGAATGATGTAAACTCTACTATAAATAATTCTTTTGGCGTAGGTTGGTTATTGAGTAAAGAAAAGTGGTTTGATAATAAAAAATGGATTGATATGCTTAGAGTTAGAGTAAGTTATGGTACCACAGGTAATAGCAGAATTGGAAGCTATGCTGCAAGAGGTTTATATACATTTAGCAACACAGGTTATATGGGCAATACAGCAAGCAGCATAAATACAGCACCCAATCCAGATTTAGGTTGGGAAAGAAGCATTAAACAGAACTATGGATTAGATTTTAACTTTTTAAAACGTTTTGAAATTAGTGTAGATGTTTACAGCAACCTCACAAAAGATGCCATTTCATCTATTCCTATTCCTCCACAAAATGGATTTACAAGTGTGCTAGCCAATGTGGCTACTATGAAAAATAGTGGATTTGATTTTGCATTAACAGCTCAAATTTTAACTGGAAAATTTAATTGGAGAACTACGATTAATGGAGGTTTTAACGAAAACATTATAGTATCGGTAAAAGATAATAGCTTTTTAGTTGGCCCTTCAACTGCAGGTACAGTTTTACGAACAGGCGTAAGCACAAGTGCCATTTGGGGCTTTAGATACATGGGCGTTGACCCTGCTACAGGAAGAGAATTGTATTTAGACGCAAAAGATCAATTAAAACTAGCTACAGACCCAAGTTTTGATAGAAATATAAATACTGGTGGTGTGTATTTAGGCGACAGATTACCAAAACTACAAGGTGGCTGGATAAATACTTTTAGCTATAAAAATCTTTCAGTAACCATCAATTTTGTATACAGCTTTGGCAGCAAAATTTTAGTGAGTAATCAAAATGAAAACAATGGTCGTAATCTTAGCAATCGCAATCAAAGTGTAAACTTACTCGACCGTTGGCAACAACCTGGCGACATTGCAAATACTCCAAAACTTTCTCAAATTGGCAATCCATTATTGTATACATCTTCAAGATACCTATACGATGGTACTTTTATAAGATTAAGTAATTTATCAATTTCTTATTCTTTGCCCGAAAAATGGCAACAAAAATTTAAAATAAGAGCTACCATTTTTGCAAATGGCACTAACTTATGGTATTGGTACAAACAAAAATCCCCAGAAGGGAGAAATGGCATTAGAGAATATAGATTTAGCTTTCCTGAAATGCAAACTTTTACATGGGGAGCAAGGGTGAGTATTTAATATTTTTTATTGATGATTTTTTGATTGATGATTGAAAGAAGTAATTATAAATAAACGTTTAAAAATGAGAAAAATAGTAATATATACCTTGTTGTTTTTTTGTTGTACAAGTTGCAAAAAATTCTTGTATCAAGAGCCTTACAACTCCGTTTCAATAAATGATATTTTTAAAGATTTTGAAGGTGCTAAAACAACTTTGGTGGGTTGCTACGACGATTTAAAATCTTTTGATTATTACATGCGAACATTTAGCATTTATCCTGAAGTTACAGGTGGTAACATTAAATACTCAAGAAGTGCAAACCTAGCATTACAAAATAGCTACAACTTTACAAATGATGTAAATGAAAACGACATGAAAGGCTTTTATGCCAACGCTTATAATATTATTTACAAAACCAATAATTTGATAGAAAATATTAACAAAGTAACAGATGCAACAAATCAACAAAAAAACAGATTACTTGCAGATGCTTATTCAATAAGAGCTTTGGTGCATTTTGATTTGGTTAAAGTATTTAGTCAATCTTTAGGATTTAGCACAAATGGTGATCATCTTGGAATAATCATTCGAAACTTTAATGTATCAACATTAACACCAAATGGCCCAAGAAATACTTGTAAAGAAGTTTATAACAGCATTACTAATGATATTGATAGTGCCATTGTTTTGTACACTAAATCTACTCAAATTTTTACTTTAGGAGATGCTAAATATTATTTTTCAATAGATGCTGCAAAAGCTTTAAAAGCTAGAGTAAGTTTATATAAAAGCGATTGGAACGATGTAATTACTCAAACTACAGATTTAATTTCATCGAACAGATATCCATTAATAACAAATGGTAGTTATGCAAATAGTTGGGTTGGGCAAACTCCAAGCAGTGAAAGTATTTTTGAATTAGGATATGGCAATAGATCAGGTGGAAGCTTGGGCGATTATTACAGCGTTGCAAGCATCAACAACACATGGCAATTAGCAACCACAACTGATTTGTTGAGTTTATATGCTGCTGGCGATGTTAGGGGGCAAAATACAATGTTTAGTTTAAGAACGGTGAGTGGCGTGCCTTTTTATAGCACCAATAAATATCAAGGAATAAGTGGTACAACTTTAGGTAACAACATTAAAATTTTAAGAGCTAGCGAACTATTTCTAAGTCGTGCAGAGGCTTATGCTGAATCTAATAATTTTACAGCTGCATTGGCCGATTTAAACAGAATTCGTCAACGTGCCAATCCAACAGCAACTTTATTTTCAAGCACTGATAAACAAGTTATTTTAAATGAAATCTTTGATGAAAGAAGAAGGGAACTTTGCTTTGAAGGTCATTTATTTTTTGATATTAGTAGAAGAAAAAGAAACTTGCAACGTATAGATTGTAATGCTACAGTTTGTGGATTTAATTATCCCGATGCAAGATTTGCAACAGTTATTCCAATTTTTAATTAAAGAACATCATCATGAAAAAAATATTTTTAGTTTTATTTTATACAGCAATTTTAACTAGTGCTTGTAAACGAGAGTTTGATGCTCAACCTACCTATGCTAATGCTTCAATTGCAGGAACTTGGGCAAAGCAACAACCATTTTATCAGCCTGCTTCCCAAAGGTTCGATTCAGCAACAAATACTTGGAGAACTTTTGGTGCTTTTTCATTTACTAGTGATGCAGAACCTGATAAACTAGGATTTGCAAACCCCTATGTTGCAGGCAAAGGAACTAATGCATTAGACTTTAACAGACTATATTCAGCACAAAATTTAACTAGTGATAGTGGATATTACAATGTAACGATACCAAAATGCTTTCAATTAATTCCTAAAAGCAAAGACTCTTTACAAACAGGAACTGTGCTAGTTTTAGAACAATTTGTAAAAGTTTTTAGACGAGATAAATCTAGCTTTAATATAAAAATTAGCCCAAGTAATCAACCTGGCACTTACAGCACTATTAGTGGACTTTTAGAAGTAGAGATTGCATTTGATGAATCGAGTATTGGTGGACCAAGTATTATCAGAAGAAAATATAGATTTACACCATAAGCACAGCCATCATTAATCTATAACAAAAATCATAAATCATACATAAACTTAACATGAGCAAAAAAATAATTATCACTTCACTCCTATTAACTGCAAGTGTTGTATTCTTTTCTTTCATAACTACCTACAACAACAATGAACCAATTACAGATATTGCAACTTTAAGAAAATTATATAGTAGTGGAGATTATAAACAATGGCCCAAGCCAACCTTAGATAGTTTAGCTTCAATTAACTTTAGAGATATTGGAAATTTAGATAGTGTTATTCATCCAAATGATAATCCATTTAATGAGGCTAAGAAAAACTTAGGCAAAATGCTTTTTTACGATCCACGTTTATCAAGTTCAGGACAAATTGCTTGTGCTAGTTGCCACGACCCACAATTAGGTTGGGGCGATGGAAAAAAAGTTGCATTTGGACATGACAGACAAATTGGTGCACGTAATGCTATGACAATTCTTAACACAGCATTTTATAAAAAATTATTTTGGGATGGAAGGGCAAATAGCTTAGAAGAACAAGCTAGTATGCCAGTTGCTGATCACCTAGAAATGAACGAAAATGTAGGTGTAATGGAAAAGCGTTTACAAAAATATGAAGGCTATAAACCGATGTTTAAAGATGCTTTTGGCGACAACAATATTTCTGCTGAAAGAATATTTAAAGCCATTGCATGCTTTGAAAGAACAATTGTATCTCCACCAAGTAGATTTGATTTATTTATAAAAGGTAAAGTTGATGCTTTAAAAGATGAGGAAGTTTTAGGTTTACATTTATACAGAACAAAAGCACGTTGTATTAATTGTCATAATACACCAGCTTTTACAGATAATTTGTTTCATAATGATGGTCAAACTTTATGGGGAACTGATGATGAAGATTTAGGATTATATAATGTAACTAAAAACAAAAGTGATGTTGGCAAGTTTAAAACCCCTAGTTTAAGAGAAACTGCAAATACTGGCCCTTGGATGCACCACGGAAATTTTCCATCATTAAAAGATGTTGTTTTCTTTTATAACCTTGGTAATCCGTCACCAATTCAAAAGAAATATTTAGGAACTGCAAGAGATAGTTTGTTGCCAAAAACTGATATACTTTTAAAGAAATTAGAATTGAATAATAAAGAAGTTGATGCTTTAGTAGCATTTATGCAAGCCATTACAACTACTCCACGTAGATTACAACCACCTGTTAAATTTCCTCAGTAGTTTGTAAACAAGTTGATAAACTTTTTTTCCAATCAATTACTTCAATTCCAAAATCATTTGTAATTGCAGTACAATCCATCACACTGTACTGGCTTCTTTTTGCAGGCGTTGGGTAAGCAGTTGTAGGTATTGCATTTACCATACATTTACTGTTAGATATTTCTTTTATTGCAACTGCAAAATCAAACCAACTAATGTCTCCTACATTACTGAAATGATAAATATTTTGATACTTGAGTTGATGATTACTTTGATGAATTTTAGCAATCATGGTAAGTAAAGCTAAAGCTAAATCAGGGCTATAAGTTGGACTTCCAATTTGATCGTTAACTACATTAATGCTTTCTTTTTCTTTCATTAATCTAAGCATGGTATTCACAAAATTTTTACCAGTTTTATTGTAAACCCAAGAAGTTCTTACAACAATATTTTTACTATTAGCACGTAAAACGGCTGCTTCTCCAAACAATTTAGTTTTTCCATATTCATTGATAGGATTTGTAACATCAGTAGGCAAATAAGGAGCATTTTTTAACCCATCAAAAACATAATCAGTTGAAATATGCAGTAAAAGACAGTCGCTTTTTTTACAATTTTCTGCAAGCTTAGCTACTCCAAATCCATTAATTTGTTGTGCAAGCTCTTTTTCAGTTTCTGCTTTATCTACCAATGTATAAGCAGCACAATTAATAAAATACTGAGGTTGATAATTTTGAAAAAAATCATCAATAGATGCTAGATTGCTTAAATCCATTAAACTTCTATCCAAAAATAAAAAATCAAACTCGTTGTTAAAACTAAGATGCAATTTCTTTAAATCGCTTCCCACTTGGCCGTTTATTCCTGTTATTGCTACTAATGGTTTCATATTTTTAAAAAACCTTGAGAATTAAATATTCTCAAGGTTTGAATTGAATTATTTAAATGCTTTAGGCTGCTTAAACCATTCTTCTTTTGGAAGATTTTTAAAATATTCATAGGTAGCTTTTAACCCTTCTGCCCTATTTACTTTTGGCTCCCATTGAAGAATTTCTTTAGCCTTTGAGATATCTGGCTGCCTTTGTTTAGGGTCATCTTTTGGCAATGGATGATATACTATTTTTTGAGTAGTACCTGTAAGCTTTATAACTTCTTCTGCAAAATCTTTCAATGAAATTTCGTTAGGATTTCCAATATTTACTGGGTAAACATAGTCACTCAACAATAATCTATAAATACCTTCAATTAAATCATCTACATAGCAAAAACTTCGGGTTTGGGAACCATCTCCAAAAACAGTTAAATCCTCACCACGTAGGGCTTGACCAATAAATGCTGGCAAGGCTCTTCCATCATTTAGTCTCATTCGAGGACCATAAGTATTAAAAATTCTTACAATTCTAGTTTGTACACCATGAAAAGTATGATAAGCCATTGTTATAGCTTCTTGAAAGCGTTTTGCCTCATCATAAACACCACGAGGACCAATTGGATTAACATTACCCCAATATTCTTCTGTTTGAGGATGCACCAAAGGATCACCATAAACTTCAGAGGTTGATGCAATGAGCATGGTTGCTCCTTTTGCTTTAGCTAAGCCTAAGCAATTATGTGTTCCTAAACTTCCCACCTTTAAGGTTTGTATCGGAATTTTTAAATAATCAATTGGGCTAGCAGGGGAAGCAAAATGTAGAATATAATCTAGATTACCGGGAATATGAATGTATTTACTAACATCGTGATGGTAAAACTCGAAATTTGGATTTGGAAAAAGATGTTCTAAATTTTTAGGATCACCTGTAATAAAATTATCCATACCAATTACATAGTAACCAGCATTAATAAACTTATCACAAAGATGAGAACCCAAAAATCCAGCAGCACCAGTTATTAAAACTCTTTTCATTTTTTGTTATTTGTAGAAAATTTGATAAAAATTGTTATTCAAAACATATCTGAAGATTAGTTTCTTCCGATGCTTTCGTAGTGAAAACCTAACTCTCTGACTTGTTGTACCTTAAATAAATTTCGTCCATCAAAGATGGCTTTATTTTTAAGAGAGTTAGAAATTTTATCAAACTCTGGAGTTCTAAATTCACTCCATTCAGTAGCTATTATAAGTGCATCTGCATTATGTAATGCTTCGTACATAGTGCTAGAAAAATTTATTTTATCACCAACAACTGCTTTTACATTACTCATAGCCTCAGGATCGAAAGCTGTTATAGTAGCTCCAGCTTCAAGTAATGCATCTATCATATATAAAGCTGGTGCTTCTCTAATATCGTCTGTATTAGGTTTAAATGCTAACCCCCAAAGTGCAAAATGTTTACCAGTTAAATCTCCATTAAAGAATTTTTTTATTTTTGGAATTAAATGAAGTTTTTGTGATTCGTTGATATCTTCAACGGCATTTAAAATTTTAAAATCATAGTTAACTTCTTTAGCACTTTTAACCAATGCTTGTACATCTTTAGGGAAACAACTTCCACCATAGCCTATACCTGGAAACAAAAATCTTTTTCCTATTCTTTCATCACTACCAATACCAATTCTTACTTGGTCAACATCTGCTCCCAAAAGTTCACACAAATTGGCAATTTCATTCATGAAAGTAATTTTGGTTGCCAAAAAAGAGTTAGCTGCATATTTAGTAAGTTCTGCACTTTTTTCATCCATAAAATAAATAGGATTTCCCTGTCTTACATAAGGCTCATATAACTCTTTCATTAAATTTTTAGCACGCTCACTTGTAGTTCCTACAACCACTCTATCTGGCTTCATAAAATCGTCAACAGCCACACCTTCCCTTAAAAATTCAGGGTTACTTACTACATCAAATTCTCCTTTATAATTAGCGGCAATAGCTGCATGTACTTTTGCTGCAGTTCCAACTGGCACAGTACTTTTATCAACAATTACCTTATAATCTGTAAGAATATTTCCTAAATCTTTAGCAACACCCAAAATATATTTTAAATCTGCACTTCCATCTTCACCTGGAGGTGTTGGCAATGCCAAAAAAATTATTTGAGCCTCTTTAATACCTTCGGAAAGTGAGGTTGTGAAACTCAATCTACCTTCTTTAAGATTTCTTAAAAATATTCTCTCTAAGCCTGGTTCGTAAATAGTGATTTCACCATTTTTTAACTTTTCAATTTTGTTATGATCAATATCTATACAAATTACATTGTTCCCTGTCTCGGCGAAGCAAGTTCCACTCACTAAGCCTACATAACCAGTTCCAACAACAGCTATTTTCATTTTTTTGTTTTATTGCAATTAAAATCACAAACAATTGTAAAATAATTGCAGATTTATAATTTAAAGGTTTAAAAAATTTAGTACTTCTTGTATTATATAATCTTGTTGTTCATCATCCATTTCGGTATGAATTGGAAGTGAAATCACTCTTGGAGTTAAATAATCAGTAACTAACATTTCGTGATGTGTTTCTCCTAAAGCTGTAAACATTTCTTGTTTATGTGCTGGAATAGGATAATAAATCATACTTGGGATATTTTTGCTTGCTAAATAAACTTGCATAGCATCTCTATCAACTCCTTCAAGTTGTAATGTATATTGATGATACACATGATTTGAATAAGCAGCTACATACGGTATTTTTATTTTAGGATGATTTGCAAATGCTTCATTGTATTTTTTTGCAACTTTTTGCCTCGCATCTGAATAATTATCTAAATACTTAAGTTTTACATTCAAAACTGCTGCTTGTATGGCATCTAATCTGCTGTTACATCCTACTACATCATGTTTATATCTTGTTTGTTGACCATGATTAGCTACCATTTTGAGTTTTAAGGCTAAATCAGCATCGTTTGTAAAAATTGCTCCGCCATCGCCATAAGCACCTAAGTTTTTACTTGGATAAAAACTTGTACAACCAATTGTTCCCATGCTACCAGTTTTTGCTGAAGTTCCATTACTAAAAGTATAGGTAGCACCAATTGCTTGTGCATTATCTTCTATTACATAAAGGTTGTGTTTTGCTGCAATCTGTAAAATTTCTTCCATTGGTGCAGCTTGCCCATATAAATGAACAGGAACTATTGCTTTAGTTTTAGGAGTAATTAATTGTTCAACAGATTTTGGATCAATACAATAAGTATTTGGATCAACTTCGGCAAACACTACCTTTAGTTTCAATAAGGCTACTACTTCGCATGTAGCAATGTATGTAAAGCTTGGAGTAATTACTTCATCACCAGGTTGTAAGTCTAAAGCCATCATGGCTATTTGCAAAGCATCAGTTCCATTGGCACAGGTAATACAATATTTGCTACCATTATATTTAGCTAAATTTTCAGCAAAATTTGTTACTATATTACCTCCAATATATTGTGCAGAATCTAAAACTTGTTGAATCCCAGAATTTATCTCTTCTCTTATCTTAAGATACTGAGTTTTGGTATCAACCATTTGAATGGGTTGCATAAAAAAAATTTAGGTGCAAAAATAAGCTCAAATGACAAAAAAAGTAATCATTTTATTTCTAGTTGAATTCGCAATTAATCTTAAAACAATTATTTTAACTAGCTATTCACACATTTCAAAAATGGCATCTCGTATTTTTGCAATTAAATTTTTGAAAAACAGAATGAAATTTATTTACTCATTGTTATTTTTTTGTGCAGTTACACTTAATTCTAATGCTCAAAACATGAAGGGTATTTGGAGAGGCTATTTTGAACAAGTAAATATTAATATGTTTCAAGGTGCTTTTTCAAAAGAAAGATACAAATATGAGGTACAAATTGACCAATTAATGGATAACGCATTAAAGGGTGTTACTTATTCGTATCATAATACAGACTTTTATGCAAAGGTTACATGCAATGGAATTTTTCAACCAAAAAGAAAAACTATTGTACTTAAGGAACTAAAAGTTATTGAAGTTAAAAAAATGTCAAACACAAGTGCTTGTGCCATGACTTGCTATTTAGATTACACTAAAGATGGTGACCTTGAAACCCTTACAGGTACCTATACAAGTGTTAATATGGACAATAAAGAAGATTGTGGTTCAGGAACTGTATACCTAGAAAGAGTAACAACTACAAAGTTTAAAAAAGAACCATTTTTATTGAATGATAATAAAAATGATATTGCTTTAAAACCTAAAACCCCCAACAACAAACCTGTTGAAAAGTTAAATCCATCTTCTAATAATCAAAAAAATTCAACAAAAGTTATTACTTCAAATAATAAAACTTTACCAAATAACAAAACAGCCAATATTCCAAATAAAAAAAACAATACTGCAAAACCAGGTGCTGAAGAGTTTGTAATAAAAAAAGACACTGTTATCAAAAAAAATATAGATGTAATTACATTGCCTAAAAAAACTATACAGCCAACTGTAAATAATTTGCCAAAAAATCTTGAACCAAATCAAGTAGAAAAAGTAGCTAAAGAAATACTTCCTATACCAAAAATTTTACAAGAAAGAACCAATAAAGTAAATGCAACCTTAGAAGTTGATGCTAAAGATGTAACCTTAGAGTTTTATGATAATGGCGAAATTGATGGGGATTATATTAGTGTGTATAAAGACAACAAAAAGCTAGTTGACAATCAAATTCTAGGCTTAAGACCAATAACGCTTAAATTAAAATTTGATGATGAAAATACTATTCAAGAAATTATTACTGTAGCTGAATCTTTAGGAAAAGTTCCCCCAAATACAGCTTTTTTGGTGGTTACATTTGGTGATAAACGAGAAGAAATTTTGTTAACTAGTGATAATAGTAAAAATGCTAGTATTATCATTACTTATAAATCTGCTAAAAGAATAAAATAAATGCAAATTGTAAACGAACTAGCAGAAAATTATGCTTTTGATTTTACTTCAAAAAATGACATTTATTTACAAAAAGTATACAACGAAACCATTGCTAATCATCCAAAAAATCACATGCAAAGCAATTGGGTGCAGGGTATGTTTTTAAAATCTTTATGTAAAATAAAACAAGCAACCACCGTTTTAGAAATTGGTACTTTCACAGGTTTCAGTGCCTTATGCTTAGCTAGCGGCACTGAAGAAAATGGCTTAGTTCACACAATTGAATGTAGAGCAGATGATGCAACCAAAGCCTTAGAAAATTTTAAAAACTCTTCTCAAAAAAACAAAATACATTTGCACATTGGTAATGCGTTGGATATAATACAAAAAATTAATATTAATTGGGATATTGTATATATAGATGCAGATAAAACCAGTTATATACAATATGTCGAGCTGTTGCTTCCTAAACTTAATAAAAATGGCTTAATTATTGCTGATAATGTTTTGTTTCATGGTGAGGTTTTGGAAGAAAATATCAAAGGTAAAAACCCTAAAGCTATCCATGCATTTAATCAATATATAATTAATCATCCTATGCTTGAGGCTACAACACTTACAGTTAGAGATGGTTTAATGTTGATTCAGAAAAAAGATTTGTAATGAAGAAATTATTTTTTTTAATATTATTTTTTAGTACTACAGGGTTATTATTTAGTCAAAAAGAAAAAGCTATTGCATACATTGAAAAGTATAGATTTATAGCAATGCAAGAAATGCAAAGAACAGGGGTTCCTGCAGCAATTACTTTAGCACAAGGGATCCTAGAATCTGCAATGGGCGAAAGTGTACTATGCAAAAAAAGCAACAATCATTTTGGTATTAAATGTAAAACAGAATGGACTGGCGAAAAGGTTTACCATGATGATGATGCTAGTCAAGAATGTTTTCGTAAATATAATTCGCCCGAAGAATCTTTTAAAGATCATAGCGATTTTTTAAAAAATAGGCCATACTACGCCTCCTTATTTAAACTTGATGTAACAGATTACGAAAGTTGGGCTGTTGGGCTTCAAAAAAGTGGTTATGCCACTGAAAAAAACTATCCCCAACTATTAATTAAAGTAATCAATGATTATAACTTAAATCAATACACACTTTTTGCATTAAACAATAATTTAGATGACAGCATTGTTAAAGTTGATTTTAAAACAAACGAGTCAAACGTAATTACTGATGTTCCAAAACTAAATGCTACTAGTGCCAGAGTAGAAAATAAAAATTACGAACAAAAGCTAAACACCCCAAAACAAACCAAACCTTCAGAAGATCTTAAACTAACTCCTCCAAAAACCACAACAGTAATTGATGATGAAAAAGAGGACGAAGAAGTAAAAATTAATACAGAAGTAAAAAAAACTGCCGAAGCTAATTTATACCCACAAGGAATTTTTACAATAAACAATGCTAAAGTAATATATGTTTCGCAAGGCACAAGTTTATTGAGTTTAGCACTTGAGCATAACATATCATTAGCAAAAATTTTGGAGTATAACGATTTGGCAGAAATGGAATTTACTGATGTAGATAGACTAATTTATATTGAAAAAAAACTAAAAAAAGGGAATGCAGATTTTTACATAGTGCAACCTAACGAAGATTTACACTACATTTCTCAAAAGCTAGGGATTCAATTACAAGCCTTAGCTGAATTAAATGGAATTCACAAAAAACTTAATCCTTTAGTAGGCGAAAAATTATACCTACGTGTAAAATCGCTAGTGCCTCCAAAAGTTTCTATGGCTAGCAATTCTGAACAAAATACTAAAAAATAAGTTACAAATTGCTGGCTGTTTTAAATGAAAATATTTGGTTTCCACCAGCTGATAAAGCTAATGAAGATGGCTTGCTTGCAATAGGCGGAGATTTAAGCATTGAACGTTTACTACATGCATATAAATTGGGTATTTTTCCTTGGTACAGTGGTGATGTAATTTTATGGTGGAATCCTAATCCTCGATTTGTACTTTTTCCTGAAAAATTGAAAATAAGCAAAAGTATGCATCAAGTTTTACGAGGAAATACTTTTGATTTTTCGATAAACCAGAACTTTAAAGAAGTTATAAGTTTATGTAAAACAACTACACGTAAAGGTGAAGATGGTACATGGATTGATGATGATATGGTTGAAGCATATAATAAATTACACCAACTTGGATACGCCATAAGTGTAGAAGTTTGGCACAAAAAACAATTGGTAGGTGGTTTGTATGGCATAAAAATTGGGCAAATTTTCTTTGGAGAGAGTATGTTTAGCACAATGTCGAATGCTAGTAAATTTGGATTTATAAAATTTACCGAATATTTAATTGAGCAAAATATTACTCTTATAGATTGTCAAGTATACACACAACATTTAGAAAGTTTAGGAGCTGAAATGATTGAAAGAAAAACATTCTTAGAAATACTAAAAAACAACATTAAATAGTAAGATTCATCGGTTTTAATTATCAAAAAAAATTATTGATAATTGTTTTTCAAGCAATTTTCAACTTGTTGGATTTGCAATAATTTTAATATAGCTGACACTTTTTTTAGAAAAAAAATGTAAATGTTGAAAATAATTGCTAAAATATTTGGCTAATACTAATTATGTTAGTAAGTTTGTGCTAAAATATTTAGAAAATGAGTTACGCATCTACCAACCTAAAGTATTTAAGAAAGCTTAAAGGCTTTACTCAAGAAGAGTTTGCAGAAAAACTTCAAATAAAGCGTTCATTACTAGGAGCTTATGAAGAAGACCGTGCAGAACCAAGATTAGAAGTTATGGAGCGTTTGTGTAGTTTTTATAAAATTACAATTGATGAATTTTTGCTTAAAGATTTATCTGAACAAACAGGTACAAACTATTTAGCTCAACGACGAAAGCTAAAAATGGCAGCAAGTGCTAACAATACTATTCATTTAGTACCCATAAAGGCAGCAGCTGGTTATTTAAATGGTTATGCCGACCCTGAATTTATTGACGAATTAAATACATTTACTTTACCAATGCTTAGTTCAGGTACTTACAGAGCATTCGAAATTTTAGGAGACAGTATGATGCCTACACCAAGTGGAAGTGTAATTGTAGGTGAAAAAGTAGAAGACCTAGAAGAAGTTAAAACAAGTAACACTTATGTAGTTTTATCTAAAGCAGATGGTGTAGTGTATAAAAGAGTTTTAAAAAATCAGAAAGCAAAAGCAAAACTTACCCTTATCAGTGACAATCCAGTGTACGAACCTTATACTGTAAATGCAGAAGATATTCTTGAATTATGGAAAGCAGTTTATATCATTCAAAAACCAGGAAGTGCACCTTTATGGGACATTAACAACCTAGCAGGAATGGTAAATAACTTACAAAATCAGGTTAGCAGCCTTAGTAAGCGAGTTAATTAATTAAATTTTAAAAATTATTGAATAAGTGCAATCATTTTATGGTTGCACTTATTTTTTTATAGACACATTTTTTTAATTTTTATACGCAGATAATAATTCAATAAAACTACTTCAATTTTACTCATTAATCTTGTATCAGAAAATGAATAAAATATATAAGTAATTAAAAAATAATCATTTATAAATAAAATTATTTTTTTCTATGAAACCAAACCCAAAACACTCATTTAACCAATCCATATATATCAATAGTATAAATACTATTAAAAAGAGGCTGCAATAACTGCAGCCTCCTGTGTTTTTAACATATTAAAAAAATTGCTATTCTTTTATAATTTTATTTTTTGATACTGAAAAGCCTCTTTCATCAATTAATTGACCAATATAAATGCCCGACTTCCAGTTGTTTGTGTTTATGGTAAGCTGATTTTTTGCAACTTTAAATTCTATTTTTTTGTTAAAAATGAGTTTTCCATTCATGTCAACTACTCTAAATTCATACTTTCCTAATTTTATGTTGTTTGTTTCAATTGTAAAATCATTTTTTACAGGATTAGGGTAAATATTGATTTCTTGCTTATTATTTGATGCTAATAAATCAATAACTAAAACTTTTGAGTATTGAACTTTTCCATCTTTATCAAAACTTTTTATTCTGTAAGTGTTTTTACCATTTAAGAGGTTATAATCTTCAAAAATATAAGTGCCATTTAATACATTTTTTGCGACAACTTTACCTATTGGTGTAAACGTATTTGCTATATTCACTTTTTCAACTTCAAAATAATCTACATTTTTTTCGTTAGTAGTTGTCCAACTTAATGCAATATTTTCTTTGTTTTTAACTGCTGATAATTGCACAAACTGTAAAGGCAATAAACCTGTAGCCCCAATTAATTTGTTGGCATAAATTTCACCATTTGTTGCAGTTCTGCTATCTAACCAAGCAATTATATAATCGCTACCATCACTTAAAACATTAGTTAAAGTTCTTTGGTTACTTCCTGTACGATTAGCAATGCCAATTCCATTAGACGCCCATTGAACTACGCCTGCACTATTAATTCTTTGTGCCATGATATCAATGTCACTTGAACCTATTCTAGCATCATCCCAAATAATTATAGCTCCATTTGCATTATCACCAACTACTGCAAAGCCAGAAGATGTGCTATTTGGCTGTGCACCTGCTGCATTACAGATTAACACACCATCAGTTGCCCATTGCACTACACCAGCACTATTTACACGTTGAGCGTAAATATCAGACCCAGTTGTTGCAGTGTTTCTAGTATCTTGCCAAGCAATTATAGCACCCCCACTTTGATCAGAAGTTAAATATGGATTACGTTGATTATTTGTAGAACCTGCAACATCAGCAATTAATACACCACCAGCAGTCCATTGTTCTATACCACTACTATTTAATTTTTGGGCATAAATACCTTGATCATTATTTGCAGCTCTGTTATCATCCCAAACAATAATTGCACCTGAGCCACCATCACTTATAATTTGAGGATTGCCTTTGTTATTTGATTGTGATGCATTTAAATTAACACCATTTGCAGTCCAACTTACTGTTCCTGTAGCAGTTATTTTCTGAGCATAAATATGTGTATTTGTAGTTGCAATTCTAGGATCTTGCCAAACAGCAAAAACTTCACCGCCTGCTCCAGCTGTCAATAAACGCATATTAGATTGAGTATTGTTAGCCCTCACGATTTCTAAATCGTTTGTCCAGTTTCTTGCACCTGTACTAATATTAATTGAATTACAAAAATAATCTTGACCAGTACTAAATGGTGTAGCATTTCTATCATCACGCCAAGCAACCAGAACGTTGCCCATATCTATTCTTGCAATAACAGGTATTAATTGCACATTAGTTGTATTACAAACAGGAACTCCATTTGCAGTATACATTGGCATTCCATTAGGAGCAATTCTTTGTATGTAAATATCAGTGGCGTTATTTGCAGCACTGTCTCTACCATCACTCCAAACTATAATACAACCACCATTAGGATCTTCAACAATTTGTGGAGCAGATTGACTTTTCAGTGCATTACAAACCACTAAACCTTCGTTTGCAAAAGCAATGGTTCCATCACTATTAATTTTTTGTAAATAAATGTCTGAATTATTTGGTGTGGTAGCATTTGAGTTACGTAAATCTGTCCAAGCAATCCACATTCCTCCATTACCATCTTTACAACTTACCAAGTCTGACTTTTGAGTACTTGTACTAAAAGTGCAAACTGGATTATTAACAGTGCTTACACCATTCCAATTTTGAGCATTAACATTATAAAAACTAAATAGTAATAAACAATATAAAATTTTCTTCATGAGTTATTTTTTGCGAATTTAAATATTCTAACATAAACTACAATAAACTTAACATCTATGTTTCTAAAAACCATTTATTAAAATTTTAATCTACTTTAAATATCGTTATTAATGAGTTGCTAATTTTTGTTTTTAGAAATATAGTTTTAGCTGTACCATAAATTAATAAAAGCTTTTTAGGTACTTTAATTATTAAGCTACATTTGCAACATGAATATAGAATTACTTTACCAAAAAGCATTAAATTTTGAATTCTTAAGTATCGAAGAGGGCATGTATTTATTCGAAAACAGTGCTTTAACTGAATTAATGTTTGTTGCCGATGAACTTAGAAAAAAACAAGTTCCGCACGGTAAAGTAACGTGGCAAATAGACAGAAACGTTAATACCACCAATGTTTGCATTGCCAACTGTAAATTTTGTAATTTCTTTAGAATTCCTGGACATGCTGAGGCTTACATTACTGATATGCCAACTTACAGAAAAAAAATTGAAGAAACACTCCGTTGGGGTGGCGACCAATTATTATTGCAAGGTGGCCATCATCCAGAACTTGGACTTCAATTTTATATAGATACTTTTAAAGCAATAAAACAAGAATATCCAAACATTAAACTTCACGCTTTAGGGCCACCAGAAATTGCTCATATCACTAAACTAGAAAAAAGTACTCATCACGAAGTACTAAAAGCCTTAAAAGATGCTGGCTTAGATAGCCTACCTGGTGCAGGAGCAGAAATTTTAGTGGATAGAGTTAGAAGATTGATTAGTAAAGGGAAATGTGGAGCTGATGAATGGCTAGAAATTATGCATCAATGCCACAAGCTAAACATCACTACAAGTGCAACGATGATGTTTGGCCATGTAGAAACTATAGAAGAAAGATTTATTCATCTTACAAGAATAAGAGAAATACAAGCCAAAAAACCAATGGATGCAAAAGGCTTTTTAGCCTTTATACCTTGGACTTTTCAAGACGTAGATACCTTACTAACTAGGATTCGTGGGGTGCAAAATTTAACTACTCCAGATGAGTATATGAGAATGATTGCCATCAGTAGAATTATGCTTCCCAACGTCATTAACATTCAAGCAAGTTGGCTAACAGTGGGCAAGCAAACTGCACAACTGTGCTTACATGGAGGTGCTAATGATTTTGGAAGTATTATGCTCGAAGAAAATGTTGTAAGTGCAGCCGGTGCTCCTCACAGATTTACCTATAAATCTATTCAAGAAGCCATTAAAGAAGCTGGATTTGAACCACAACTAAGAACACAACAATACGAGTGGAGAAATTTACCTGAAACTATTGAAGAGCAAGTTATTGATTACTAAAGTTAATCAACATTGTTTAATTTTTTTCAGTAAACAAATTATTATAACTAATCATAGCATTGATTAATTGTATTTACATGTTCCAACAAAACCTTTCTAATAACTAATGTTTGTTAGTGTTTGTAAGGGTTTCAAAAAATAATTAGCACTAAATATTAGTTTGTAATTATTAATTGTATATACATTTGTACTTTAATTATCTCTCTCTAAAAAAGTACCTTGTGGGAAAACATATTCATAAGTTATCTGCAGCTGGTTTAATCATTGCATTAGGAATTATTTATGGTGATATTGGAACTTCGCCTCTTTATGTTTTTAATGCCATTATCAAAGATAAAATAGTATCTGAAGATTTGATTTTAGGTGGTTTAAGCTGCGTTATTTGGACACTTACTTTACAAACTACTATTAAATACGTAATTCTTACATTACAAGCAGACAATAATGGAGAAGGAGGAATATTTAGTTTGTATGCACTAGTTAGACGAAGAAAAAAATGGCTTGTAATTCCTGCAATGTTAGGAGGTGCAGCATTACTAGCTGATGGCATGATAACACCACCAATTTCAATTACTTCTGCTGTTGAAGGTTTAAAGCAAATTCCAGCATTACACATTAAAGAAGGTAGTAAAATCATTATTTATATTGTAATAGCTATACTTACTGTATTGTTTTTATTACAACAGTTTGGTACAGCTAACATTGGTAAACTTTTTGGCCCAATAATGGGTATTTGGTTTTTAATGTTGGCTGTTCTTGGATTACTGCACATTTCAGATTACTTACCTATTTTCAAAGCTTTTAGTCCACATTATGCCATAAAATTACTAACCCTATATCCTCAAGGATTTTGGATACTTGGAGCAGTTTTTTTATGTACAACTGGTGCCGAAGCTTTGTATAGTGATTTAGGACATTGTGGTAAACAAAACATAAGAATCACTTGGATTTTTGTAAAAATTTGTTTAATCATCAATTATTTAGGACAAGGTGCTTGGTTATTACATTTTCATGGAAACGAAGTGATTAGTTCAAAACTAATTGATGAAGGTTTTAATGCTTTTTATGGTGTAATGCCACAAGGCTTTAAAATTATTGGTGTGTTTATTGCAACAAGTGCTGCTGTAATTGCAAGCCAAGCTTTAATTACGGGTTCATTTACATTAATCTCAGAAGCCATAAGGTTAAACCTTTGGCCAAAGCTAAAAGTTACATACCCATCCGAAGAAAAAGGACAAGTATATATTAGAGGCATCAATTGGTTATTATATATTGGCTGTGTTGGCATTGTATTGTACTTTAAAAAAAGCAGTGATATGGAAGCTGCTTATGGCTTAGCCATCACACTTTGTATGATAAGCACCTCTATTTTATTTGCAAATTATTTAGTAAATAATAGAACAAAATCGGTTTTAATATATATTTTTCTTATTGTATACTTATTAATAGAAGTTGGATTTTTAATTGCCAATTTAGAGAAATTTCCTCATGGAGGTTATGTAACGCTTATTGTAGGTGGTGCTTTGTTTATTGTAATGTACACTTGGTATAGAAGTAGAAAAATTAAAAACAGATACGTTGAGTTTGTACGTCTTCAAACATATATTCCTTTGTTAAAAGAGTTGAGCGAAGATGTAACTATTCCTAAATATGCCACGCACTTGGTGTACATGACAAGTGCCAATAACAGTAAAGAAATTGAGCACAAAATAATTTACAGCATATTAAATAGAAAACCAAAACGTGCTGACATTTATTGGTTTATTCATGTAGATGTTTTAGATGACCCATACACCTGTGAGTATACTGTAGACCATATCATGGAAAATGACATTATTAGAGTTGAATTTAGACTAGGTTTTAGAGTTGAACAAAAAATAAACCTTATGTTCAAAAAAGTAGTTCAAGATTTAGTAGCTAAAAAAGAAGTTGATATAACAAGCAGATACGAAAGCCTAGAAAAAAATAATATAACTGGAGATTTTCAATTTGTAGTGATGGAAAAATATCTGAGCCAAGATAATGAACTACCATTTATTGAAAGAGTTGTTATGAAACTATATTTCTGGTTGAAAGAAATGGGATTGAGTGAAGAAAAAGGATTTGGTTTAGACTTAAGTGCTGTAACTGTTGAAAAATTCCCACTCATAGTTACGCCTGTGCATTGTAGTAATTTAAAACGAATACGATAAATTAAAAGTTAAATTAAATCAATAATATTATAAAATTTCCCAAATTACCACCAACTAAAACATGATCTTATTAGACGGAAAAATAGCCTCTCAAAGTGTTACAAATAAACTCAAAGAAACAGTAGTACAATATGTAAATAAAGGCTTTAGAGCACCACACTTAGCAGCTATTTTAATTGGTAATAATGGAGCAAGTGAAACTTATGTTGCAAGTAAAATTAAAAACTGTGAGGCTATTGGTTTTAAATCATCCCTAGTAAGATTTGATAATGAAGTAACACAAGAAACTTTGCTTCAAAAAATTGAAGAACTTAACAACAATCCAGCAATTGATGGAATTTTGGTGCAATTACCATTGCCAAAACACATTGACGAAAATGCAGTTATTTTACAAATAAATCCTAATAAAGATGTTGATGGTTTTCATCCTATCAACGCAGGTAAATTAATGCAAGGATTGCCAAGTTTTATTCCTGCAACACCTTTTGGCATTACAATAATGCTCGATTATTATAATATTGAAACAAAAGGAAAACATGCTGTTGTTATTGGCAGAAGCAATATTGTTGGCAGGCCAATGAGTGTTTTACTTAGTGGAAATTACAAATTTGGCAACTGCACTGTTACATTATGCCATAGCCATACGCACAACCTAAATGAACTTTGCCAACAAGCAGATATTATTGTTGCAGCTTTAGGTAAACCAAACTTTGTAGACGAAACCATGATTAAAGATGGGGCTATTTTGCTAGATGTTGGCATTACTAGAGTTGATGATGAAACTGCATTAAAAGGTTTTAGAATTAAAGGCGATGTAAATTTTGAATCAGTAAAAAATAAAGCTGCAGCCATTAGCCCAGTTCCAGGAGGCATTGGATTAATGACCATTGCAGGCTTACTTACAAATACGCTAAAAGCCTACGAAGAAAATTTTATTGCTAATCCTATAAAATAAACTGACTTTTGCCCCATGATAATGGTTACTGAAAAAACATTACCAGTAATGGAAATGTTTTACACAATACAAGGCGAAGGTTTTTATAAAGGAACTCCTGCTTACTTTATTAGACTAGGAGGTTGCGATGTTGGTTGTGTTTGGTGCGATGTAAAAGACAGTTGGGATGCTTCAAAACACCCAAAATTTAGTGTAGATGAAATTTTAGAAAAAGCCATAGCTGAAATAAAATCTATTGCTCCAGATTATAAATCTAACCCTCCAATTTTTGTGATTACAGGCGGCGAACCATTGATGCATAATTTAGATGAACTAACCACTATTATTAAATCAAAAGGGTTCAATACAAACATCGAAACATCGGCATCTTCGCCAATTTCTGGCCATTGGGATTGGGTTTGTGTTTCGCCAAAAAAGTTCAAAGCACCTATCAATGATATTTTGCCCTTGGCAAACGAATTAAAAATTGTGGTGTTTAATAAAAGTGATTTTGCTTGGGCAGAAAGTTACGCTAACCAAGTAAATCCCAACTGCAAGCTATACCTTCAAGCTGAATGGGATAAAAAAGAAATTGTAACACCACTAATTATTGATTATATAAAAGCCAATCCAAAATGGCAGTTGAGTGTACAAATACATAAATATATCAATGTGCCTTAGTTTTATGTAATCCAATTGAAATAAATAATTGAGGGCTAAAATTGTTGGATTTTCATTTTTAATGCTTGTGTCATTTTCTATAAAAAAAATGTGAATTTCTTAATGCAATAACCAACTTGCCAAAGCATTATTAACTATTTGAAGTAAATTTTGGATAGCGGTTTGTGGCTATTATACTTTTTAAAGTATACACATCAGTATCCAAAAAACTTATCAAAATGTGAATTGGAGTTCCAGAAATTTTATTATTCAATTTCATAAGAAATCTTTTCAAAACTCCTTTTTGATTAGAAATAAACTTGTCAGAATTTTTTAGTGTTATTTGCAAAAAAGTATTTGTACCAGAATAACTATGACCAACTTTTTTAACATCTTTCCAAGCAATAAAAGTTCCCGAAAAACTAGAAGTATAATCGTAAATCCCTTGATCTGAAATAAGAATTCCTGCTTTACTCGAAAATAGTTTTGGAAAAAGCGTAATAAAAATTAGCCCAAAAAAAGAAGTACATATTATGCCTAAAGAAAATAAAAACAATTGAAAAAAAACGTTGCTTTTAATGAATAACGAAACAACAGTAATAAATACACCTGAGCAAACAAATACAAATGCACCAATTACATAAAGCACCAGCTTTTTCTTGTTAAATAAAATTTCAGTTTGCATATTCATCTTTGCAAAAATAATTTAGTTAACTCATTTGCCATCTAATGCAATGAAGCTAAAAAACTACATATCTTCCTTAATTTTTTTATAACTAGTTACAATTCCTTTTATAAGTGAAGAACTAAAACCTTGGTGTTCCATTTCGTTTAAACCAGCTATAGTACAACCTTTAGGAGTTGTAACTTTATCGATTTCTTGCTCAGGATGTGTGTTTTTTTGCAACAACAATTCAGCAGCACCTTTCACAGTTTGTGCTGCAATAAGTGAAGCTACTTTAGCTGAAAATCCAATTTCTATTCCACCTTGAATATTGGCTCTAATAAAACGCATAGCATAAGCAGTTCCACAAGCTGCTAATACTGTTGCAGCATCCATTAACTTTTCTTCGATAAATACAGTTTTTCCAACTGTTGCAAACAGTTGTTGCACAAACTCATTGTCTTGCTGATTGGTTTTTTCACTACAAATACAAGTCATGCTTTCTTTAATAGCAATTGCTGTGTTTGGCATTGCACGTACAATAGGAATTTCACTGCCCACAATTTCTTGCATATCCTTAATCCAAACACCTGTTACAACACTTATAAGTACATGATTATTTGCTTGAAGATAGGGCTGTAATTGCTCTAAAACTTCTTTTATTTGAAATGGTTTTACTGCTAAAACTATGTATTTACTTTGCTTTACAGCCTGTACATTATCGTTTGTAATAATTACGCCTTGATGTTGTAAATATTGCAAAGTGCTGATATTACGTTTGGTAACTGTAATATTATTTGTAGGAGCAAATCCACTACTTATAACCCCTTCAGCAATTGCACTTCCTAAATTACCACCACCAATAATGGCTATATTGTTTTGCATGTTAGTTTTATTTAACTGCAATTATAAAAATCTATTTCTAATTTCTGGGGAAGGAATTTGACATTCGTCAGTTTTACCAAACCATTTATACCTATTTTTTGCTATAAATTTATAAATTGGGGTTGAAATGAATGTAGGAACAAATCTAAACAAATACAATATTTTGGCAGGATAGCTGAAATATTTCGTGATTCCAATGGCTGCTGATGCGTAGGTAAACGCTTTATTGTTTTCTACAAAAACTAAACTATCTATAGTATCATCTATTTTAAACTGATTTTTTATTGCTTTACCAATATCACTTTGTAAAGAAGCAAATCTTAATACTCCTCCTTTATCATGTTTAATGGCAAATTTCACCATCCAATTACAGTAATTGCAAACGCCATCGAATAATATGATTGGTTGATTGTTGATTGGTTGATTTTTTAATTGATAATTTAGATAGTTAATGAAGATTAAATTCTAAACTGTAAACAATATAAATTCTATAAAGGTTTAGTTTGTAAGATTAAAAAAATTTGATTTTGGTTTGATTTTTTGTGAAAGAACCTTTGAAAAGCCCAAACTCAATCAATCAAAAAATTAACCCATCAAAAATATCTACCCCATATTATGGAACACCTTGTTCACATCATCATCTTGTTCTAAACGTTCTATTAACTTACTTACTTCTTCTGCTTGCTCATCAGTTACAGGAACAGTATTTTGAGGAATCCACTCAAGCTCGGCACTTATGGGTGAAATATTTTTATCTTCTAATCCTTTTTGTAAGTTACCAAAATCGGCAAAGGCACAACGTAAAACTATAATATCGTTATCGTTATCATCTTTACTTTCACCCATTTCATCTAAGCCAAAATCTATCAACTCTAATTCTAAATCTTCTATGTTTAGTCCCTCTGGTTTTAGCTTAAACACTCCCATTTTTTTAAACTGAAAACTTACACTTCCATTATTTCCTAAAGCTCCACCTCCTTTATTAAATGCAGCTTTTACGTTTGCAACAGTACGAACGTGATTATCGGTGGCTGTTTCTACTAAAATTGCAACGCCATGTGGGCCATAACCTTCATATAAAATTTCATCAAAGTTAGAAGTGTCTTTACCAAGAGCTCTTTTAATGGCTGCTTCTACTCTATCTTTTGGCATTCCAACACTTCGAGCATTTTGAAAGCATCTACGAAGAGCTGGATTATTAGCAGGATCACTTCCTCCTGCCTTTACAGCAATGATGATTTCTTTTCCTATTCGTGTAAATTGTTTGGCCATTCTATCCCAACGGGCAAACATGGTGGCTTTTCTTACTTCAAAAATTCTTCCCATAAATATTTATAATTCGTTCTTTTATTATAATTAGTTTGCAAATGTAATTTGTTTGGTGTAAAATAAAATTGCTGCAATAGAAAATCTTATCTATTGCAGCAATCTACTTTATTAAATTTTAAATTAATTTTTCATTTCCCAAACTAAAGCACTAGCTCCTAAAACAGCAGCATCAGCTTCTTTGAGTTCACTAAAAATTAGTTTTACTTTATTTTGAAAAATTGGCAACAAGTTGGCTTCTAAATGCTTACGCGTAGGATTTAAAATTAAATCGCCCGCTTTACACAATCCACCAAATAAAATAATAGCCTCAGGGCTGCTAAACATAACAAAATTTGCCAACGCAACGCCTAAAACCATTCCTGTAAACTCATACACATCATTAGCAATTTTATCTCCCTGAATGGCACAGTCATACACTACTCTACTGTCAATTTCTTCTTTTGAATAGTTATTTAATAATGAATTTGAGCCTGGATTTTGCTCTAGCATTTCAATTGCTGTAAGCCTTACCCCTGTTGCACTGCAATAGGCTTCTAAGCTTCCTTTAGCATTTGTACCCCAATGCAATCTACCATTTGGAATAATAATATTATGCCCCAACTCACCTGCAAAGCCATCATGACCTAAAATTAAATTTCCATTAGCTACTATGCCACTACCTACACCTGTGCCAAGTGTAATCATTATAAAATCTTTCATACCCTTTGCTGCTCCATAAATACTTTCTCCAACAGCTGCTGCATTGGCATCGTTGGTAAGAGCACAGGGCAATTCAAATGCCTGAGACATTAAGGCTGTCATAGGAATAATACCTTTCCACTTTAAATTTGGTGCATATTCAATGGTTCCTTTGTAATAGTTTCCATTGGGTGCCCCAACACCAATACCTTTTATATTTTGTTTACCCCCAACTTGCTCAATAGCAGGCAAAATAGCTTCGTGCAACTCTTTAATATAATCATTTACATCTTCGTGTTTACGTGTACTTATTGCCCCTCTGTACAAAATATCGCCCCTATGATCTACTATGCCAAACACAGTGTTTGTTCCTCCAATATCAATACCAATTGCTAA
>JBMLOR010000124.1:0-8413 GCA_049242865.1 Chitinophagaceae bacterium
TGTTATTATTATCTAAGAATATAATTGTACACTTTCATTTTTAAGCTCCATAATGTTCATTTTTTTAACGCAATTTTTCAAAGGTCGTTAGAAAGGAGACGATGCTAACTAAACAGATCATCCTATTTTTAATTTTTAAGAAGGGTTTTAGTTTTTTTGCAACTCTATCATTCGCATTTGTTTGGCATCTTGTAAAAACTCGCTAGCAAAAATAAAATTATTGAGCAGTTCATCTTTAGCATAAATAATTTCAGTATTGTTTCCTTCCCATTGTTTACGACCTTGGTGTAAGTAAGTAATTTGGTCGCCAATTTCCATAACACTGTTCATGTCGTGTGTAATAACAATGGTTGTTATGTCGTATTCTTTAGTAATATCACGAATTAGCTTATCAATTACCAAGCTAGTTTGAGGGTCGAGACCACTGTTTGGTTCATCACAAAACAAGTATTTTGGGTTAAGTACAATTGCCCTTGCAATACCAACACGTTTTTTCATGCCACCACTAATTTCTGAAGGAAATTTTTTATTGGCATCTTTAAGATTTACTTTTTGTAGTACCTCGTTTACCCTAGCAATTTTTTTATCTAAGCTCCAATTGGTAAACATATCTAAAGGAAATTTTATGTTTTCTTCAACTGTCATACTATCAAACAAAGCTGAGCCTTGAAAAAGCATACCAATTTGTTGGCGTAGTTGTTTGCGTTGGTCATCATCCATCAAAAGCATGTCTTTTCCATCAAACATAATTTGTCCGTTATCAGGTTCAAACAAACCTACCATACATTTTGTAAGAACAGTTTTTCCGCTTCCACTAGTACCAATAATTAAGTTGCATTTGCCCGAATAAAAAGTAGCTGATATGTCGTGCAAAATGGTACGGTCGCCAAACGATTTTTTTATGTTTTTTATTTCTATCATGGTAGGCTTGCAATTTAATTAGTTTGTGAATTAATTGCATTAGAATGTTGGTAGTGTTTCTCTTAAAATTTAAAAAACGAGCAACAATATTATTTTATTAGATGATAAATTTGAAAAACGGCTGCAACAATAAAAAAAATGGCAATTAGCAATTCAAGATTTGTGGCAATTTTCTTCATGCTTTGTAACAAATATTTCCCACCAATAATATATACCAAAATACCTAAAAATGTGCCTAAACCTGTACCAAAAATAAATAAAGGATATTGATTAGTAATAGTTGGTAGCCATTTAATATTTATAAGATAACTAGTCCACAAAATCCAAAAAGGAAACTGAGCGAGGTTAATACTACTCAAAAAAACTCCATTTAAAAAAGCGTTTTGATGATAGCTTTTAGAAGTATCATTTTGTATGAAATTGTTTTTTTTCCATTTCAAAAAACTTCGACACCCTAAAGCAATAAACACAATGGCTGTTATAGTTTGAATACTTTGATATACGAAACTGTTTTCAAAAATCCAATGTAAGCTATACATTAAAACATACAAATACAAAAGCTCTACCATTGTTACGCCTAAACCAAATAACATAGCTTTTTTTATAGATTGATTTATTGCTGTTTTTAGTGCAATTAAATTAATATAACCAATGGGTAATTGCCCCAAAAAGCTAACAAGCAAGCCTACAGCTAAAATCATATATTTTATTTATTGTACGAGGTACCAACAAAAAACTTTCAAAATAAAATAAATAATTTGTAAGGAACATAAAACAACAACGTAATTACTAGTAAAATATTTATTGATTATGAAAAAAATTGCAGTTGTTATCCTTTCTGTATTAATGGGGCACATGTCTTTTGCACAGCAAACTTTAAGAACAAAACACTTTAATGTTGAAAAAGGAATAGCTATACAGGGATATGACCCTGTTGCGTATTTTACAAATAATAAAGCCATAAAAGGCAATAAACAATTTGCAGCAACAGTTGAAGGGATTACTTATTATTTTTCTAGTAATATCAATAAAGAAACATTTATTAAAAACCCAAAAGCGTATGAGCCACAATATGGTGGGTGGTGTGCCTATGCTATGGGAGCAACAAACGAGAAGGTAGAAATAGATCCAGAAACTTTTAAAATAAAAGATGGAAAACTGTTTTTATTCTATCACAGTTGGGTAAATAATACGCTTCCAAAATGGAATAAGGACGAAATTAACCTACAAACAAAGGCTGATGCCAATTGGAAAAACATTTACAAATAAATTTAAATAAAATGACGAAGAAACTATCTTGGATTTTAAGAATAACTGCTGCGTTAATATTAATACAAACACTTTACTTTAAATTTTCTGGCCATCCAGAAAGCGTAGAATTATTTACCAAACTAGGTGTAGAGCCTTGGGGTAGAATAGGTACAGGAGTAATAGAACTCATAGCAAGTATTTTAATAATAATTCCATCAACAGTTTTTTTAGGGTCGGTATTGGTAATTGGCTTAATGACAGGAGCAATTGCATCGCATATTTTAGTTATAGGCATTGAAAGTAAAGGAGATGGAGGGCAATTATTTATATTAGCAATAATTACACTAGTTTGTGCAACAATCTCTGCTTTAATTTATAAACAACAGGGAATAAACATTTATAAAAAAATCATCAAAAAGTGAGAAAATTAGCTTTGGTACTGTTATTAATTGGTGCTACAAATTTTGTTTTGGCTCAGGGTTGCAGCGATGCAGGTTTTTGTACGTTGGGATCACTTGGTCCACAACATCAAAAAACAAAAAAGCAACAAATTACATTAAGCTTTCAAAATGGTGTAGGTGATGAAAACGTTTTTGTATTTACCCCAAGTATAAAATATGATAACAAGATAAATGATCACTGGCAAATACAAGCCAAATTAACTGCTAACTATGCCAATGGAAATTTGGGCAGCATAACAGGCTTAGGCGATGTTTTTTTAAATACTACTTATACGTTTAATACCAAAAAAGAATGGCAATCTAGTATCATTTTAGGAGCAAAAATTCCATTGAATACTAGTAATTTAAAGGTTGATGGAAGGTCGTTGCCAATGCAGTATCAAAGTAGTTTGGGCACTTTAGATGCAATTTTAGGCTATAGTATTAGCAATAGTATTTGGCAATTTGCTACGGCATTGCAGCTACCATTAACAGGCCATAACAATAATCAATTTTTACCTATTTATTTTGGCACAACAGCTGCCTCAAAATATCCACCAACAAACGATTTTGTTAGAAGAGCAGATGTACTGTTACGGGCAAATTATCAAATTAAGCATTCTAAAAAAGCACAGTACCATGTAGGCGTTTTAGGAATTTATCATTTAGGAAAAGATACTTATATAGACGCTAGTGTTAGTAATAAACCAATAGCAATTAATGGTAGCGATGGCTTAACATTAAATTTAACTGGAGCAGCTAGTTTTAAGTTAAACCAAAAACTGAATTTAGGATTTTTAGCAGGCTCACCAATAGTTGTAAGAGATATAAGGCCAGATGGATTAACAAGAAGTTTTAGTATTAGTGCTGATTTAATTTTTAACTTTTAAAGCTATATCATGCTATTTATTTCAACTAATAGTGCAAAAACCATTCTTTTAATCTTTATTGTAGTCGGTATTATTTCTTGTAAAAAAGAAGATTTAGCAGGCACTAATACATTGAATCAAACAGTTGATACTACAGCTGTTTTACAGTATAAAGGAGATTTTGTAAATGGACCATGGGGTGCTGTAACAGGTAGTGCAGCTATATACAAGCAACATGATAAATTGATATTAAAGCTAAATAATTTTAATACTAGTAATGGACCAGATTTACATGTGTATATTTCAAAAGAAATAATGCCAGTAACATTTTTTAATCTAGGTAAAATAAAATCAACCAATGGAAATCAAGTGTATGAAATTTTAGGCACACCCAATTTTAAAGATTATAAATACATTAATATTCATTGTGTTGCTTACAATCATTTATTTGGTTGGGCTGAAATAAAATAGTTTAATACCATGACAATAACTGCACAACTACAACAACAATTGCAACAACTAACTGCTGTGCTTGAAAAAATTACTAAGGAGCAGTATACCTTTAAAAGTACATTTTTATCGAACGCTACAATTGGTGCCCACACAAGACATATTATTGAATTGTTACAATGCACCATTACAGGATATGACATAGAACTAATTGATTATGTACATAGAGAAAGAAATTTTGAAATAGAACAGAACAAAGAGTTAGCCTTGAGTTTGATTAAAACTGTACAAAACAATATATACTTAAAAGACAAAATTTTATTTGTATTAAATGATGATGGCAGTAGTATTTGTAGTTCGTTTAATAGAGAGTTAGTGTATAATGTAGAACATATTATTCATCATTTGGCATTAATAAAAGTGGCGTTAATTGAACTTAATGAAAACATAGTTGATGATAATTTTGGTTTTGCTTATGCAACAATTCAATACAAACAACAACTACAACAATCATAAAAATTATGTGCACTGTAAGTTTTGTACCTTTAAAGGATGGTATTTGTATAACATCTAACCGAGATGAAAATGTTGAAAGAGGGAACACCACAATTCCATTAAAATATACTTTTAACGGCACCGTATTAACCTATCCAAAAGACGAAAAAAGCAATGGAACTTGGATTGGATTTAATGAGTATAATTCTATTGCAGTTATTTTAAATGGTGCATTTAACAACCATCAACACCAACCACCATATAGGCATAGTAGAGGATTGATAATTCCACAAATTCTGTCACAAAAAAATAGCATGCAGGCAATGGAATTTTTTAGTTGCCACGAACTAGAGCCTTTTACACTAATTCTTTTCTACGAAAACAATTTATTTGAATTCAGGTGGAATGGAATTCAGTTGTACAAAAACCATTTAAGCACAAGCAATGTTTATGTATGGAATTCTGCTACGCTTTACACGAATCAACAAGAAAAAAACAACCAATTAGCATTAGAAAAAGTGTATCAACAAGGTATTTCAAAAAGTAGCATTATACAGTTTCATGCATCAAAAAAATACGAGCATCAATTGCCACAAAACAGTTTAATAAATAATATAAAAACCATAAGTATAACGCAAGTTGTATATAATAATCAAGGGGTAAAAATGCAATACAATAATTTAAAAGAATTGCAAGATTCATTTTAACAAGATTATGAAAAGCCAATTTTATTATACTTTAAAACGGTATCGCATTATACTTTTCAATTGGGAATACTGGAGCTTTAATGTAGTTTATTTTCCAATTTATTTTTATTGGATTTGGTTGAGCATAAAAGCAAAAAGTTTTTTCTTTTTTAGTACAAGTAATCCTACAATAGAAAATGGAGGTTTTATGATGGAATGTAAAAATGACATTTACGATATTTTACCCCAACAATTTTATCCTAAAACAATTTTAATCAAAAGAGATTTTTCTTTTGCAACTATAGAAGCCTTGTTATTACAACATCAACTGCAATTTCCTTTGGTGGCAAAGCCTAACATTGGAGAACGAGGAAACGATGTAAAGAAGCTTTTATCTAAACAAGAAATAATAAATTATCACAGCACCTCAAAAGTTGATTTTTTGATACAAGAATGGTGTAATTATAATAATGAAATTGGTTTATTTTATTGCAAATATCCCCATCAATCAAAAGGAATCATAACAGGTATTGTACAGAAAGAGTTTTTAACCATTACAGGAGATGGCGTTAACACTATTGAGGCTTTAATGCAGCAAAATGATAGATATTTTTTACAAATAAATGCCCTAAAAAAAATTAATCCAAATCAACTAAATCATGTTTTACAAAAGGATGAAAAACAAGTTTTAGTGCCTTATGGAAATCATTGTAGGGGATCAAAATTTGTAGATTATGGTTTTAAAATTGATGCTCAGTTAACCCATGTTTTTAACGTTATCTGCAACCAAATTCCTGGTTTTTATTTTGGCAGAATGGATATTCGTTTTGAAAATTGGGAGCTTTTGAAAGAAGGTAAAAATTTTTCAATTATTGAACTTAATGGGGCTGGCAGTGAGCCAACTCATATTTACGATCCCAAACATTCAATTTTTTTTGCATGGAAAGAAATTATTAAACACTTGAATATTTTGTATGAGATCAGTGTGCAAAACAAAAAAAAATATAACTTAAATTTTATGAGCTTTAAAGAAGGTATGCAATTGCTTAGAACTAAAAAAGAATATGATATATTAGCTAACACAAAAAATTAGATAAAACTATATGCAGCATAGCAAATCGTTTGAACCTGAAAAATGGGTTGATAATTACAGTGATGCCTTATTTGCTTATACTTTAAAACGTATTGGAAATAATGTAGAGCAAGCCGAAGATATTGTACAAGAAACTTTTTTAAGTGCCTGGAAAAGTAAAGCATCGTTTAATGGTACAGCCTCAGAAAAAACTTGGCTTTATGTTATTTGTAAAAATAAAATTATTGATTATTATAGAAAAGAAAGTAATAAAAAACATGAATCATTAGAAGCTAACCAAGAAGATAATATGTATTTTGTTGAAGATGGGCATTTTAATAATAATTATAAGCCAGAAAATGATGTAAGCTTTAATGTAACAGACTTGTTACAGCAAAAAGAATTTTTTAAAGTACTCTACACTTGTAAACAAAAGCTCAAAGAAATACAGGAGAAAGTTTTTTCAATGAAATATTTAGAACAAATAGAGGCTGATGAAATTTGTAATTTATTGGGCATCACTACTCAAAATTATTGGGTGCTAATGCATAGAGCAAAACTACAATTAAGAACGTGTTTAGAAAAAAATTGGATAAATAATTAGTGTATGAAAAACAATCTAAAAATTACTTGTAAAGAAGCTAGTTTTTTAATTAGCAAAAAACAAGAAGTATCAATATCTATAATTGATAGATTAAAATTATTGTTTCATTTATTTTATTGTAAAGTGTGTGCCCGATTTTTAAAGCAAACCAATGCAATAATAAAAGTGCTTCATACAACACCGAGCCAAAAATCAAACCAAACTTTATCTTCCACCAAAAAAGAACACATAAAGAAAACCTTGTCAACAGCTATAAATGGTGAATAAATATTGTAAGGTTTTGTTTGTACAAGCGTATAAATATTAAATTAATGTATGAAAAAAATATTTATACTCACCAATGCACTACTTTCTTTTTTTATTGCCACAGTTGCACAATCATCTGAAATTTTTACAAAAAATAATAAGGCATTAGATGGATACGATGTTGTAGCATTTTATAAAGAAAAGCAACCCGTAAAAGGTGTTGAGCATATAACGTATAACTGGAAAAATGTAACATGGATTTTCTCGAACCAACAAAACTTAGACACTTTTAAATCTAATCCTGAAAAATATGCTCCACAATTTGGAGGGTATTGTGCTTATGGTTGTAGCAATGGTTATAAGGCACCTACACAAGTAGATACATGGATAATTTTAGATGATAAATTGTACTTTAATTATAACCAAAAAGTAAAAGAAAGTTGGTTTAAAAATAAAGATGTATTAATTGAAAAAGCAACGAAAAACTGGGCAAAAATTAAGGATAATCCTTAGTTTCAGAAATTATGTTTATCAATCTTTTTACGAAATTGCTTAATTATAGATTTCTGTTGTTTGTTTTCTTTTCTATGTGCAAGTACTGATGCTGGAGTTTTGGTGGCTAATCTGATTTTCTTTTTTTGTAAAGATTTTTGAATAAGTTGGTTAAACTTTTTAATCACATTTTCTTTATTGCCAAGTTGAGTTCTTGCAGTTTGCGACTTAATTAACACCAACTGTTCTTTTGTAAGCAAGTGTTGTAGCTTTTGGGTTAATACATCTTTTTGTTGCTGGGTTAATAAGTTACTGTTTTCAATGCTCCATCTACCCTCAACCATAGTTTCTACTTTATTTACATTTTGTCCACCACTGCCGCCACTTCTTGCAGTTTTAAAGATAATTTCATTGCTAATATTTATCATTGTATTATGAGAGTTGTGATTCAAAGAGTTTCGTTTGCAAATGTAGTTGTTGAAACAAATAAGGTAGGCGAAATTAGTAATGGATTATTGGTTTTTGTAGGAATTGAAGATGCAGATACAGAAGAAGATATAAGATGGATTAGTAGCAAAATTGTTAATTTAAGAATTTTTAATGATGATGCAGGAGTAATGAATTGTAGCGTAAAAGAAGTTAATGGAGATATTCTTTTAATAAGCCAATTTACATTACATGCAGCCACCAAAAAAGGTAATCGACCGTCTTATATCAAAGCATCTAAGCCAGATATTGCTATTCCATTATATCAGCAATTAATAAAACAATTACAAACCGATTTAGGCAAAACGATAGCAACAGGAATTTTTGGAGCAGATATGAAAGTAAGCTTATTAAATGATGGGCCAGTAACAATTTGTATAGATAGTAAAAACAAGGAATAA
>JBMLOR010000125.1:0-4361 GCA_049242865.1 Chitinophagaceae bacterium
GGTTGTAGGGTATTTACAGCTTCGCCAAACATACGTGTGGTGGCTATCATTTTTTTGTTAATGAGTTCGTCTTTCATGCTGATGCTGGTAATGCCTTTTAGTTCTCTTACAAGTCGTGCTCCAACCACGCCACCTAGGTGTTGGTGTGCCCAAGTGGTGGTTTTAAAACTGAGGTCGAGAGCGTTGAGTATGTGATATTTTTTTAGCTTTTCGGCGTATTGAGAGCCTATTCCCCAAATGTCGTCGACCTTAGTTGCTTTTAGGGCTTCTGTAATTTTTTGAGGTGTATCTAAAATGTATATGCAGTTGGTAGCAATTTTGTTTTTTTTGGCTAGTTTATTAGCTACTTTACTTAGCACTTTTGTAGGAGCTACGCCAATGGAAACTTTAATGCCTGTCCACATTTCTACAACATTTTTAATATGTAGGGTAAACGATTCGAGTTCTTGTGGTTTTACAAAGTCGAGAAAAAGAAAAGCTTCGTCTACACTATACACTTCTACATGTTGTTTTCCTATAAGTATTCGTAGGGTTTCCATTACACGCCAACTTAGGTCGCCATATAAATTATAGTTGCTCGAAAAGGTAGCAACGCCATATTTTTCTATTAATGGTTTGTTGGTGAAGTAGGGGCCTGCCATGCCTATGCCAAGGGCTTTGGCTTCGTCTGTACGAGATATGATGCATCCATCATTATTGCTTAATACTACTACAGGCTTGTTGGCAAGGTCGGGCCTAAACAAGCGTTCGCAGGAGCAGTAAAAACTATTACAATCTATGATGGCTACCATTTTTTTATTATATATGTATTCTCAATTTCTATTCTTTCATGAATCTTCGTATTTACTTTTTTGCCTTGATGCAAAAAAGATCAAGGCTGCTTAAATGCATTAGGAATTAGTTCTTAACTACTTAAATCCTAAAAAATTAAAGTGGGGCTATATGTGTAAATACTATTAAAAAGGATGTATTACATAGGTAACTACTCCCCATGCTGCAAATTGTGCAAACTCATCGAGCACTATATCGCTGTAGCGTTTGTTTTCGGCAGAGAGGATTGCTTTGTTAAAGCTTTGCTGGTAGCGACGTACAATGAGCTCGCCATTAAATGCAGCTACAATTATTTTGCCTGAGACTACTTTAATGCTTCTATCTACAATTAAAATATCGCCTGCATAAATGCTTGCCCCTTCCATGGCATTGCCATTCATTTTAAAAAAGAAGGTGGCAGGTTTGTTTTTAATGAGCATTTCGTTGAGGTCTATTCCACGCTCCATAAAATCGTCGGCAGCAGCACCAAAGCCAGTGGCATTGGCTGTTGTAACTTGCTGTTGGGTAAATTGTTTTGTGCCTTTGTAGGCAGCAGATGAAAAGGTATCGGTCATACAAATATGTTTTAGAATGCTAAATTAATTAGTATTATATTTGCTACAAAATTTAGTTTTTATGATTTCGATAAAAAATATCCACATGGCCATTTATAACTACACCATTGCAATGCAATTAAGTAAAGAAACTATAGTAGTAGCAGGTTTTAATGCACATGAAGAGGTTGAAACTGCTATAGGAAGGCATTTGCTAAACCTTTGTAAGCAAGGTAACGGCAAATTTATGCTTACCCAAAATTTATTGCAAAAGGCTTTGGAGCAATGGCAACAGTATTTTAATATAAGTGCCATGCAGGTATTACATAATGCTACTTATATACAAGAACAAGATATAAAAACTATTCAGTTGTTTAAAGCTAAAGATGTGGGAAAAGAGGAATTGATTAGTAAGTATGCTTTGGCTTAATACAAAAGACCAATATACGCTATGAACCATACATTATACTATTTGTAATAGCCTTTTAGTAATAATGAGAGCTACTATTTCCCTAGCTCTCATTATAAACCCATTTTGCTAAATAAGTGAAATAGAGTGCAAATAAACTCTATGCTTTATACTTACTAGTTAACTTAAGTTAATTAACTTAGGTTAACTAGTGTTTGCTGTTAATTGTTTTCTTAACTTAAGTTAAGTGTTTTTTATTCTGGTAAAATCACATTTGCACTCCCAACATCTAATTGTAATTCTAAAACAATAGTTAACAATTACTTCAATTGTTAACAGAGATATTGGTATGGATAAAAAACTTAATCGAAAAGAATAGATAGTATTATTAAACAAAATCAAAACATCATGACAATTGAAAAAACAATGAAAGCATTGTTACTGCTTTCATTATTAACCACAGCCCAAACAACAATTGGGCAAAAAAACTATACCTTAAGTGGTATAGTTAAAAATAAGCATAATGGCGAAACCATTATTGGAGCAAGTATTAGGGTGCTTAATAGCAATTATGGCACAACATCGAATGAGTATGGCTTTTATAGCATTTCACTAGTGCCTAATACGTATCAAATAGTGTACAGTGCTTTGGGTAAAAAATCTGATACTGTGAGCATTAATTTAGTAGGTAATGTTGAGAAAAATGTTAGCCTTTTAGATGCTGGCAACGAGTTGGCAAGTGTTACTGTTACTAGTACAAAATCTTCTGGTCGTTCTGTTGCTGGCTCGCAAATGGGAATTGAAAAATTATCGGTGCAAGAAGCTAAAAACATTCCAGTAATTTTTGGCGAAAAGGATTTATTAAAAACTATTCAGTTATTGCCAGGTATTAAAACAGCTGGAGAAGGTAATAGTGGAATATTTGTACGAGGCGGTAGCACCGACCAAAACCAAATAATTTTAGACGAAGCTAACATTTACAATGCAGCACATTTGTTTGGTTTTTTTTCAACTTTTAATAGTGACGCTATAAAAGATATAGCCGTTTACAAAGGAGGAATGCCTGCCCAATATGGTGGAAGATTAAGTAGTGTGTTAGATGTAAGAATGAACGAGGGAAACAATCAAAACACGAGTGTTAGTGGTAGTTTGGGACTTATAAGTGCTAAGCTTAATGTAGAAGGGCCGATACAAAAAAACAAATCTTCTTTTTTAATTACTGCACGAAGAACTTATGCAGATTTGTTTTTAAAATTGGATGAAAAGTATAAAAATAATCAACTCTTTTTTTATGATTTAAATGCAAAGCTTAATTATGAGTTAGGCAAAAAAGATAAACTTTACTTAAGTGGGTATTTTGGAAAAGATGTTTTAGGGTTTAACGAACAGTTTGTAACCAATTGGGGTAATGGAACAGGTACATTGAGATGGAATCATATTTTTAATAGTCGTTTGTTTTTAAATACCTCTTTAATTTTTAGCAATTATAATTATGAGTTTAAAGTTAAGAACGGTACAAACGATATTAGAATTTTCTCTCAAATTAGAGATTGGAACTTAAAGCAAGATTATCAATATAATATCAATAATAAAAATAATTTAAGATTTGGTTGGTCTAGCATTTACCATATCATAAGGCCGGGAGAAATTACAAGTAATGCAACATCTAGCATCAACGATAAAATTCAGGATAAAAGATATTCATTTGAAAATGCTATTTATGCTAGCAACGTTTTTAAGCCCAACAAAAATTTAAGCATCACTCTTGGTGCAAGGTTAAGTGCATTTAGTGTAATGGGTGGGGGCAATTTTTTTAATATAGATGATAAGGGAAATATTAAAGACACCATAAAGTATGCAAGTGGTGATGTGGTAAAAACTTATTATAATCTTGAGCCAAGAGTTTCTATTGGTTATATGTTAAACGCCAATGCATCTATCAAAGCAGCATATACACGTAATGCACAATATATGCATCAAATCACCAATTCAAATGGTTCTAGTCCTTTAGATAAATGGGCAAGTACAAGTAACATTATAAAGCCACAAGTTAGTAATCAGTTTAGTTTGGGTTACTACACAAATATTTTGATGAACTCTTATGAGTTTACAACTGAAGCTTACTATAAGGAGATGGAGAATGTTTTAGATTATAGAAATGGTGCCGATTTGTTTTTAAATGAAACTGTAGAATCGCAACTACTGTTTGGAAAAGGGAGAGCCTACGGTATAGAGTTTATGCTAAAAAAGAAAACAGGTAAACTTACAGGATGGATTAGTTATACACTGAGTAAATCAGAAAGGCTAATTGCTGGAATTAATAATAATAAATGGTATAACGCAACACAGGATAGAACACATGATATTGCTATAGTTGGTATTTATCAGTTAAACAATAAATGGACATTGAGTGGAAACTTTGTTTTTTATACTGGCAGTGCTGTTACTTTTCCATCAGGTAAATATCAAGTAAATGGACAAACGGCTTATTACTACAATAGTAGAAATGCAGATAGAATGCCTAACTATCATCGTTTAGATTTTGGTGCAACTATGCAACTAAAGAAAACAAAAAAATGGACAAAAGA
>JBMLOR010000126.1:0-12369 GCA_049242865.1 Chitinophagaceae bacterium
GTGAAATTTTGAGCGTTTAAAATTGCAACAAAAGAAGTAAATGCAATTAGTGTAAAAATTTTTTTCATAAAGCAACATTATTTATTAGAAGGTAAAGATAAAATCAAACGATTGAATTAACCAAACAAATGTTTAATTTTTTTTAAATTTTAATTTTTTTGGTTATACAGAAAATTTTTAGTGCACCGAAACTTGTTTTGTAATCTTGTTTTTATCAAAATCTAAACAACTTATTGTAAATATTCCTTTATGGTGGGTAGTGAGTAGATAGTTGCTAATTTTATTTGTGATGATTACAGAAGTTATTAGTCTTCCTGTAATATCATGTAGCATGATTGTTCCATTAAATGGCTTAGTAAATTCTAATTTTATAGTGTTATTGGTTGTATTAATAACTTTTACATCATTAACTTTTGTTGATTTTTTTACTTTAATTATTCTACTGAAATTAAAAGTACCATCCTTATTTACTACTTTAATTTTATAATATAAATCATTTTTTTCTGCTATTGAATAATCATCATAAAAGTAATTGTTTTTACTTCCTTTAGCATTTACTCTAGCTATTGAGTTAAAATTTTCACCATCAATTGATTGTTGAATTTCATAAAAGTCAACATTAATTTCTTCTAAACTTGCCCAATAAATAATATTTTTTTCATTTTTCTGAACCACTTTTATTTCGCCAAAAACTACAGGTAAAAGTGTATAAATGTCTTGCATTTGCTCAGTTCTAAAGGCTGGTGCTGGCTGTGCATGTACATTAAATAATGAGCCTTGAACCCAATTTTTAAAGCCGTAACGTACATATAAAGGTTGGGCAACACTACTACTTCTTACATTTAAGCTAAAGTTTGAGTTTGCACCTGTTACTGTAGCAGGAAAAAAAGTTTTGTTTGCTCCTGCAATTTCAAAATCTGATAATCCTAATCCCAAGCTTGTAAGTCCATTTCCTGTATAATCAAATCTAAGATTTATAGTATCGTTTTTGATAGTTAAACTTTTAAAAATGGGACCACTTGGTAAGCCACTAAATCCATAATTTCTTACTAATGCCCAATCTGCTAATCTATCACCAACTACCTTTTTTTTAGGATAATGAACTGCATCTTGTTCTCCAATATCCATGGTACAAGCCATGCCTGTATTGGGTGTTAGTAACATTGTATGTAGTTGAGCCTCTCTTAATCTTGCAGCATTAAAATCAGTGTTTGTGCCATAAGGAGCAATTTGAGCAAAATAAAATGGGAAATTTCCAATTCCCCATTGATTACGCCAAGATGCTATCATTTTAGTAAATAATTCTTGGTAGGTATTTGTGCCAATATTCGATTCGCCTTGCGACCAAATAGCCCCTTTGATGGTGTATCCAATAAATGGATATAAAAATGTATTATACAGTTGAACATCAGTTACATGAGCTGTTTGCCAATCTAAAGTAGAAGGTACTACAACCGGTCGAACACTAGCCAATGTTGCACTATCCATCCAAGCTTCTATTTTTGACCCACCTCTTGAGTTTATTAAAAGTCCTACAGGAATCCCTAGTTTTTCTTGAAGTTTTCGTGCAAAAAAATATGCTGTTGCACTAAATGTAGGAGTTGAAGTAGGACGAGCAGCCACCCATCTTCCACTTGTAAAATCTCTCAAAGGAACAGAGCTTACTGGATTCCAACCTGGCTGAAAAACTCTAATATTTGGGTTTAAACTATTGGCAATAAAATAATCAGCACTATCAACTAATTGAGGAGGAGTTGTTGATAAATAACCACGCATGGGCATTTCCATGTTTGATTGCCCTGAGCAAAACCATACTTCACCCATTAAAATGTTACTAATAGTTTTGGTAGTACTTCCAACTACAGTTATAGAATATGGTCCACCTGCATTAGGTGTTTGAAGTTTTACTTTCCATCTTCCGTTTGCATCTGTAATTGCACTGTCTTTGGCATTCCAACTACCCGTAACTACAATTTTTACAGAAGCACTATCTGTTCCCCAAATGGCTGCTTGTGTATTTCGCTGCAATACCATACTGTCTGTAAAAAACAAAGGTAATTTTGTAGTTTTTTGAGCATTTAAAAAGACTACTGAAGCCAATGAAATACAGGTAATTAAAATTAATTTACTTATAAGGTTATTCACTAGGATTATTAATGTTTTATGAATTTTTTTATTAGTGTTTTTTCAAAATTTTGTAATACAACAACATACATTCCTTTGGTTAGTTGGTTTGTTTCTAGCTTATAAATCCCATTGCTATTTTTTATTTTAAGTACATTAATCATCTTACCATTTAAGTCTACAATTTTTATTTCAGCATTTGCCGTTGCATTTTTGTATACTACATGTATGCTTTCACCACTGGTAAAATTTGGATAAATTTCTAAACTTAGTTCGTCCTCGTTTTTTGAATTTTTAAGAATTTTACTGTATTTAAAACTGCCATCTTTATCTATCATTTTTAAACGATAGTAATTAATGTTTGCAGTTACATTTTTATCTAAAAAACTATAATTACTGCCATCTATTTTGTTATGGCTTTTAATAGTTCCAATAGAGATAAATTCTTTAGCGTCGTTACTTCTTTGTAATTCAAATTCACTTGCATTAATTTCTTGTGTTGTTTTCCAACTTAATAAAATATCATTCTTTTGTCTTTGTAATTCAAAATTTAAAAGGCTAATTGGCAGAGGAGCAGTAATTAAATTTTCTTCAGCAAAACTGCCTCTTAAACTAAAATCAGGTTCTAAATCGGTTGTTCCATTTCCTATTAAAAATGAAGTACCTGTAGCAGCTGCCTCATAAGGAATTAATCTTATGGTTACCGTACTTGTAGATGGAATATTTTGCAAACCTCTAACTTTTGATAAGTCTATTGGGCCTAAACTGTAGTTTCCAGTAACTGCAGGAATATTTGTAATTGTATCGGCAAAAACCCATCCATTGTTATCAATTTGAAAATCAATTTCTACTTTAGCTGGACCTGTTCCATTTTTACGGATATTGAACTTATTTATTGAATGAATATTGAGTGACTTATTATTCTTAGATTTTATTTTAAATGTCAAAAATTTGTTGGTTGATTCACCATTGCTTGCAGTAGTTGTGGTAAAATTATTGGCACCCCAATATCCATTAGATGAATTTGTTGCAGGAACATCAACACCACTAGCTCGTCTAAAAGCTTGTGTAACATCAATGTTACTATTTATCCAATTTGGTGAAAAGTTTACGGAGTCTCTTCCACCTTGAATATAACCTGATGTTTCCCAAGTTGCTAATAAAGTATCAGGATATGCAGTTCTTGGATCAAATAAGTTTTTTGGATAAGCTTCAACAGAATTATGATTAGCCCAAACTTGTCCACCTGTAGTTAAAGCACCAGCTGCACCACCACCAGAAGGCAAGTCATTACCAAAAAAATAAGTGTACCTTTCAATTCTAGGATCAGCATCCATCCAAGGCATTACAAGCCTCATAAATTGGTGATGAATTGTATCGGGTCTGTATTCATTTGCATTAAACTCTGTTACCCAAATTGGTTTGTGATGTCTGTTATATGCTCTCGTAATTGCACTTTTAAATCTATTGAAAATAGCATTGGCCGATGAGTCTGCATTATCAAACCATCCACCCCAATCGTACCAATGAATAGCTAAAAAATCTACATTATAATTTAGCTCGGCAGTTCTGTTAAAAAAAGTATCAACATACCTAACCTCACTTCCTTCTTTACCACTTGGAGAGCCAGTTCTATAGCCTGCTGCTAACATGTTTTTGTATAAAGTCACTGCCGTGTCCATGGGTACTTTAGATTGTCCATTGTGTTCAGGTTCATTAAAAGCTAAAAAATGGGTGAGTGAATTTTTATTTGTAATAGTTGTAACTGCAGCAGGCCTTGCCTGATTTCTTCCCCAAGCCATTGGCACAAACTCTCTAGCAGCTATAGTACTATCTAACATTCCCCAATCATAAAACCATGAAGTATTTAATGCAGCAACTTTACCATTGTCACTATCTGATCCTCCTTTTTTTCGTATAGGTGTGTTTGGTAATTTTAATACTCGTATGAATGATACTTTATTTTGTAATTGTAAAGAAAGATTAACAAAAAGTTTACTCTTTGTTGCCATATAACTAAATCTTTCTCCAGTACCATCTGCATTTTCTGCCAAAGTAGCCATATAGCCACTGTCTAGTGCAATAGAACGGATGCTATTGTTTAATCCATTTGGAATAGTATTATCAGTGAAAATTGTTCTAAGTGCACAGTTGGCACTTGTACCCTGAAGGTTTAAGCCACTATAAATGGTAAGTTGTGCTTTGCTAACACAAAAAGCTAACAAAAAAAAAGTCAGGGTTGTAATTTTTTTCATAATTTTTTACTTGTTTTTTACACATCTAAAACCAGTATGTTCAAGCCCAGTATCTGGGCTACTTTTCATTCTTCTTGAAACTCTATAACCACTACAATAACTATCGTTACATAAAAAACTTCCACCACGTAAAACACGTTTTAATGTATAAGGTTCTTGAGGGTCGTAACTTTTTGTAGCTCCTAAAGGATTATACGAATTATTGTTTTTTATGGATTCATAATAGTTAAAATTGTACCAATCGCTACACCATTCCCACACATTTCCTGCCATGTCGTATAAACCAAAGCCATTTGCTTGAAATGATTTCACTGGTGCAGTTTTTACATATCCATCAGTTTTTTTATTTAGGTAGGGGAAATTTCCTTCCCAGCTATTGCATTTTGGAGTTCCAGTATTTACACCTTCATTTCCCCAAGGATAAATATTGTTTATTAGCCCACCACGTGCAGCAAATTCCCATTCAGCTTCTGTAGGTAAACGTTTGCCTGCCCATTTGCAATAAGCCATAGCATCGTCCCAACTTACATGAACCACAGGATAATTTTCTTTTCCTTTTATAGAAGAGTTTGGCCCTTCGGGATGTTGCCAATTAGCACCTTTTGTCCAGCTCCACCATTCGCTATAATCGTTTAAATTCACTGGCTTGTTGCTTGGTTTAAAAACTAAAGAGGCAGCTTGTAGTAATTCGTCAGATGGTTTTTCAGTTCCTGGGGGAAGTGATTTTTTTAATTCATCCCAATCAGGCTTTTTTTCAGCAGTAGTAACAAAGCCTGTTGCATCTATAAACTTTTTAAATTGTGCATTGGTTACTTCAGTTACATCCATATAAAAACTTGCAACTGTAACCTTATGCTTTGGGTATTCATCTTCACTTGCTTGATTGTTATCTCCGCCCATTTCAAATGTTCCTCCTTTAATAAATACCATTCCTTCAACACTGCTGTCGCCATTATAGTTGATATTATTGTTTGAAGTGTCGCTAACAAATCTTTGAGGAACACTCATGCAACTATGTATTGAATCTTTTGATAAAGAAGTTACATCGTGGTTTTTATTATTACACGAAGTAGCTATCATAAAAATCAAAATTGATATTGCATTTAAAATCTTCATTTTACATTAGCTACCTGCCTTTACTTTTGTTAATAGTTCTTGCAATTGTTTCACAACATCAGGAAACTGCTCTGCTACATTATTTTTTTCACCTTTATCTATGCTTAAATCGTATAGTTGAGGTGTTTTTAGATAGCCAGTTTCTGTATTAGTATTTTTATTGATAGGGGAGCCATTTGATGGTTCAATATATTTCCATTTTCCACTTACAATGGATAGGGTGTTGTTTATGGCTTGTTCTACAATATATTCTCTTGATTGAGGTTTTTTGTTGAGCAAAGTTTCTGAAAAATCTTTACTATCAGGTGCCATGTTTTGCTCAACACTTGTGTTAGCAATTTTGGCTAATGAAGCATATAAATCAATTTGACTAAACAAAGCATTACTTACTTTGCCTGCTGCAATTTTACCTTTCCACGAAGTTATAAACGGAACAATGGTGCCTGCCTCAAAAGCACTATATTTTCCTCCTCTAAAGCCACCACTTGGGTTATGATTTCCTAATTTTTTTACAGCATCATCATGGTAGCCATCATCAATAACTTGGCCATTATCGCTACTAAAAATAATAAGCGTGTTTTCGAGCATTTTATTTTTTTCGAGATAATTGTATAGCTCACCAACTGTCCAATCTAATTGCAACAACACATCACCTCTTGGGCCAAAACCACTTTTGCCAGCAAACTTTTCATTTGGTAAACGAGGCACATGAATATCGTGAGTAGAGAAGTATAAAAAAAACGGTTTGGTTTTGTTGTTATTAATAAAATTCTTTGCTTTTTGTAAAAAAATAGAAGCAAAATCTTCATCTCTCCATAAGGCAGATTTACCACCTTTCATATAACCAATTCTGCTGATGCCATTTACAATAGATTGGTCGTGCCCATGCGATGGCTTCTGCTTTAGCAACTCTGGATTTTTTTTGCCTGTGGGGTCAGTTGTATCAATAGGTTTTTTATAGCTTACAACTATAGGGTCATTTTTATCGAGGTTTACTACATTTCTGTTTTCTACAAAAACACAAGGCACTCTATCGCCCGTTGCAGGAATTAAAAAACTGTAATCAAAGCCAATTTCAAGTGGTCCAGGTTTTATATCACCATTCCAATCAGGCCCATTTTCGCCACCCAAACCTAAGTGCCATTTTCCTACTACACCAGTTTTGTATCCTGCTTTTTGAAACATTCCAGGAAGTGTTGTAATGTTGGTTGGAATTAACAATGAAGCGTCGCCAGGAGCTATTCCTGTACCTTGTTTACGCCAAGCATATTTTCCAGTTAACAATGAAAAGCGAGATGGTGTACATGTTGCAGAAGTGGCATGTGCATTGGTAAAACGTACCCCATTTTTTGCCAACTTATCAATGTTTGGAGTTTTAATAGCAGAAGTACCATTGCAGCTAATATCGCCATAGCCTAAATCATCGGTATAAATTAAAATTACATTTGGCTTTTTTGTTTGTTGTGCATGTACTGTTATTCCAACAAAAATTAAGCTAATACTAAACAACAATTTTGTGGCGTTAATTTTCATTTAAATTAATTTTTAACTGGTTCTATAATATAACTGTACTTGTATTTTTTAGCTTTAAGTAAGTAAGGTTCGTGAGGTAAAGCCCCCCAACTATTATCGCCCCCTACACCTCTTTGGTTTAAATCAATATGAAGCGATATAAAGTTTCTTTCATTTAAGTCGCTAGGGTGTTGACCTTTTTTGGTAACGCCTGCATCTAAGTCTTCAGCTAAATAGGGTAGGGCACTAAAGCAAATGGGTTGGTTACCGATAAACTTTAAACCCATGTTTTTTGAATTTAAAAATTCTACCCAACGAACATCGGTTTTATATCCATTTTCTTGTGGGCGAATGTAGTTTGACACAAATTGATCTTGTAATTTTTGATGATAAATGCCCAAAAAACTTGCTGTGTTTCTATCACTATAATTTTCCCATGGCCCACGACCATAAAATGAAATATTGTTCCAATCTTTTGGTAGTTGCAAACGCATTCCAAAACGTGGTATTTCGGGTAAACTTTTATTGTCTACATCAATAGATGCTTCAACTTTTATACTACCGTTTTTTAAAATAGTGTAATCAATGGTGTAGGGAACGTCAATATCTGTAAGTGTCCATTTTGTTACAATTGTTAAACCACTATCAGTGGGTTCTTTTACAACAACTTCATTAAGTTTTTTATTGTCGCCAGCATTTCTCCATACACCTAATTTTTTTGGCATATCATTACCAAAATCGTTGTCTGTTGGAGCTCTCCAAAAATAGGGTTCAGGGAAAGTAATGTTGAGCTTTTGATTTTTGTAGCTTAATGATGTAAATGTGCCTTTTTTTGTATTGAATGAGCCAGATATTTCTCCACTTGAAAATTGTAGCACTTCATCTTTTGTTTCTACTTCTAGTTTTCCGTTTGTATGATTTTTTATGGTAGAAAAATATTGTTTTGTTAAGCTACCAAATTGTTCTCGTGCAATTTCATGATTAGCAGGAATCATATTAGATGCTTCAAAGGTGTATGCAAAAACGTTTAATGCATATTCACCATCGTTTGCAATTGGTGGTAATGATAATTGAATTTCTTGAGTGGTTTCAGCAGCTTGAGCTACCATAAAATTTTCTTGTTTTACCAGCTCTCCATTTTTAAGCAATTGCCATTTAAAATTATACTTAGAGAGGTTGGTGTAGTTGAAGTTATTTTCAATAATTATTTTACCATTCTTCCAATCTTTATCTTTAAAAATAATATCTTGATATACCTTTTTTACTTCATAAATACTTGGGTGAACTGTACGATTTGCTGCAATTAAACCATTGGCACAAAAGTTGGCATCGTTTTGTAAGTGTCCCGAACCAAAATCACCTCCATAGCCCCAAAAAGTTTTGCCATTTTTATCTGTTGATTTTAAACCTTGATCTACCCAATCCCAAATAAAACCACCTTGCATGTGTTTGCTAGAATTTATTATATCAAAGTATTCTTGAAAATTGCCGCTGCTATTGCCCATGGCATGTGAGTATTCACACATGATAAATGGACGTTGCTTTTTGGTATCGGCAGCATATTTTTTCATATAACTTATGGCAGGATACATGGGGCAAACAATATCTGTATTTCTTTCTTCCATGGCTTGTTCAAATTGTACTGGTCGGCTTGGATCTCTTTGTTTTATCCAATCGTATCCATCAAAAAAAACTTTACCATTACCACACTCGTTTCCTAAACTCCAAATAATTATGGATGCATGATTTTTATCACGTTCCACCATGTTTTTTATTCTACTTAAAATTGCTGATTCCCAACTTGGTAAATAAGCAGGGTGAATTGTTTTATCAAATTTGGCTCCATTTGGTTGGGTAACACCCATACCATGAATTTCAACATTAGCTTCGTCTACAACATACATTCCATATTCATCACACAACTGCAACCATTCTTCATTGTTTGGATAGTGGCAAAGTCTTACGGCATTAATGTTATGTTGTTTCATTAACTGCAAATCTTTAATCATTAATTCTCTTGTGGTTACATGGCCTGTAAGTTCATCATGCTCGTGCCTGTTTACCCCATGCACCATAATTTTTTTGCCATTTACAAGTAGTTGTGCATTTTTAATTTCTACTTTTTTGAAACCTACTTTGTGCGATGCAGCCTCAATTATTTTACCATTTTCATCGAGTATAGTGATAACTGTTGTATAAAGATTTGGTGTTTCGTTACTCCATTTTTCAACGTTATTGATTGTAGTAGAAAAGTCTATTTTGTTTTGGTAGTTTTCAATTTTTTTGGTTGCGTTAAAAATCGATTTACCTGCTTGGTTTTGTAAATTGATATTTACAGAAATGACTTTATTTAATTTATGCTCAACTTCAATAGTTGCATTAAATAAACCATGCGTATAAGTTTCATCAAGATTAGATTTTAGTTCAAAATCTTTAACTGATACATTGTTTTTTGCAATAAGATAAACATCACGTTCTATACCTGTTAAACGCCAAAAATCTTGGTCTTCTAAATAGCTTCCATCATGCCAACGAAATACTTGTGCTGCTAAAAGATTATTTCCTTTTTTTAAATATTTAGTGATATTAAATTCGGCTGGTAATTTGCTGTCTTTTGTTAGGCCAACTGGCTGCCCATTAATATACAAATACATGGCACCTGTAACACTTCCAAAATGTATAATTACATCTTTACCATTCCAATTTTCTGGGATGGTAAAGTTAGTTCTGTAAGTACCAACAGGTGCAAACGAATGGTCAATAAATGGAGGGTTTTTAGGAAATGGATAAATAATGTTGGTATAGATAGGAATGCCAAAACCATTTAACTCCCAATTACCAGGCACAGGAATGGTTTTCCATTTAGAATCATCTAATGATGGGCTAAAGAAATTTACTGGTCGTGCTTCAGGATTATTTTTATAGTCAAACTTCCAATTACCGTTTAATGATTTATACCAAGGCGATTTTTTAAAATTGTTTTCAACAGCTAAAGCCGTTGTAGGAAAACTCATAAAATAGGTATGAGCAGTCAGTTTATTTACTTCAACAATTTTTTCATTTTCCCATTCTGTAAAATTAAATTTTTGGGCTTTTGCAAAAATTGTAGCAAATGAACATGATACAACTAAAATTTTTCGTATGCCTTGTTTAAAATACATCTATCAGTTTTTTGTAGTAGGTTGGAGTTTTGTAATACCTCCAAATTTTAATAATAACCATCCTATTGGATGCAAAAAAGCAATTAGTATAAACCAAAGTCCATAGCCTTGTCCTTGTACGGCATTTAAAATTGGAGATAATATGGTATGGAAAGCTTGGTCTAAAAATCCAGAAGCTTTAGTACTTGGTCCAGAAACCATGCTAACCACAATCATGTTCATCATTATACCACCAAGTGTGCTACCTGCAGCTACAATACTAAAAACTGTACCTAACGAGTGGCTAGGCACAATGTCTACAATTATTGAACTTATATTTATTAGCCAAGCTAATGACACCAATACTACAATGCAAGAAATTAATAAACTAATATTTATATCGGCAACTCTACTAATTATTGGAGCTAAAGGCATTAAACAAGCACAGCCAAGCATTACGTACAATCTACTATTTACAGGTAGTTTGCCATTTTTTATTAGTTTTCCGCTATACCAGCCACCCAATAAACTACCAACACCTGCAGCAGCATAAATAACCCAAGTAATTTTTAAATCGTCTTGAGATAGATGTCTTTCTGATGATAAATATTTTGGGAACCAAAATTGGAAAAAATACCAAACCGGGTCAGTAATTAATCTTGCAAATAAAAGTAGCCATGTGCCTTTAAAAGTTAAAACTTGTTTCCAGCTCCAACTTTCATTTTTTTGTGTTGATTCATTTTTATTATTATCATCCTCCTCAATAAAAGCTAATTCTTCTTTAGTAATTAATTTACTTTTTTGTGGTTTTGTATACACCATTAACCAAGGAATAATCCAAAGTAAACCTACTGCACCAGTAAGTATAAATGCTAATCGCCAACCTGTACCTTGACCAAGCCAATTTGCAATAGCAGGTAAATGTTCATTATATCCATAAGTAGCTAAAGGAATTACAATATAGGGAGCAACTGTTGCACCAATTGTTGCACCCATAGTATAAAGCCCAATAGCAAAAGCTCTTTGCTTTGCAGGAAACCATTCGCTTACTGCTTTTGAAGCAGCAGGCCAAATACCAGCTTCGCCTAAACCTAACATAAAACGATATGCACCCAAAGATGTAACACCACGTGCAGCAGCTGTAAGCATATTTGCTACAGACCACCAAATTACAAAAATTAAAGTTCCTGCTCTTGTGCCTAGTTTATCTACAATTCTTCCAGAGATTATATAAGCAATTGTATACGCTATCAAAAAGATATTTACAATATTGGCATAGTCGCCATCGGTCATATTTAAATCTTTTTGAATAGTAGGTGCAAGAGCCGAGAGTGTTTGCCTATCAATATAATTTAATACTGCAGCAGCAAACAACAAGCCCACTACCCACCAGCGTAAACCTTTAATTTTTCTCATATTCAAAGCATTTTTTGTTTATAAACTACTATCGTATATTATTATTCCTTGTTTATTTTCAATGATAATTTTACTATTTGGTGTTATTTTTTTTACACTTATTTCAATGGTTTCTCCAGGGTTTAAGGTTGAGATTAAATTTGTTGAAATTGTATTGCCAGCTTCAATAATTTTTAAGTTGTGATTTGCAATAGTGTAAGATGGAAAACCAGCATTTGCTGTAATGGTGATTTTGTTTTTTAAAACTACAACCTTTACTGGAGATAATTCTTTTTGAAAAGCTTTATATATTTCTCGAGGTTTTCTATTTACATCTACAATTCCCCAAGGTCGTGTGCCATCTTTATTGCTGCCAGCAAATCTGCTTAAATAATCATTGAAACTCCAATATGCAAATCCCGTAACGTAAGGATGTTTGTTAATTAAGCCAACTAATCCCTTTAAATGATCTATTCTTACTTGTTCATTTTTTACTTCATCGCTTCTCATGCCAGTTTCACTTATGAAAATTGGCTTATTAGGATATTTTTCGTGTAAAAGTTTAATGTTTTTGTCTAATCCTTCGATGGAGGAATAGTTGTTGAAATTTAAAAAATCACAGTGCCGAAAAGCATCGTAAGGAACTTTTAAATTGTTAGGATTTACAGCAGTACCAATTGCAACAAAGGTTAAAAGCCTAGTAGAGTCTAGTTGTTTATAATTTTCTAATTGCTCTCTAGTCCATTCATCACCTTCAGGTGTCCAACTTGGGTATTCGTTACCTGCACTATAAGCTACAACAGAAGGTGAATTCCAAAAAGCTTCCA
>JBMLOR010000127.1:0-22414 GCA_049242865.1 Chitinophagaceae bacterium
GCAGCTAAAGCCCCTTTTTTATGAATGATTTGTGGAAAGATTTCAGCTTTTACTCTATCACCTTCTGCACTTCCTGCTCCAAGCATAGCATTTGCATCAGCTCGTTTACTTGTAGGATCTCCTCCTTGAATCATAAAGCCTTGAATAACTCTATGAAACAATAAGCTATCATAAAAACCAGCTTTTATTTTTGAAATAAAATTATCCCGGTGCAATGGAGTAGAGTTGTACAAACGAGCAACCATTACGCCATAATCTGTTGTAATTTCAACTAAAACATCTTTTTCTTGTGCTGAAATATGGGTTGTAAAAGCAATTAATAAAACAAAAAGAATCTTCTTCATAATTTTTATACACTGGCAAAATAAAAGGAATTAATTTAAAAAACCTTGTTGTTGAAAATAAAGTAGAATATGGTCTTTTAAAAAATTTTCTTGCTCAATCAATCCATAAGTTGGCAACTCTTTTAATTGTTCAAAATGTGGCCACCCATCTTTATCATTTCCAACAAAAGTGTAGTATCCACTGCTTGATAACACAGTACAAACAGCCACGTGCATAAGATCTTGCTTTTGTTCTTTACTAATTTTTTCTGGCATAAATCCAGTTTCTTGAAGGCCAATTAAAAACAGTATAGCTTCAGTATCGGGTTTTTTTCCAAATTTTTCTAAAAGCTTGGCTTCTAAATCCCACCAACGCTGTTGTATATCATCTTTAACGTTCATCTTTTAATTTTAATTATCAGTAACTATTATTTTGTTAAAAACTAGTAGTTATGCTTTTTTTACAAATTCAGATTTCAGAGCCATTGCTCCAAAACCATCTATTTTACAATCAATATTATGGTCACCTGTGGTAATTCTGATGTTTTTTACTTTAGTGCCTGCCTTTATAGATTGAGAAATACCTTTTACAGGTAAATTTTTAATAGTTACTACAGTATCTCCATTTTGGAGTACAACACCATTAGCATCTTTTACGATGATGGAACTTGTGTTATTCTCTGTACTTAAACTCCATTCGTGTCCACAATCAGGGCAAATAAAATAATCTTCGAAAGGATAAGTATTTTCACTTTTACATTCTTCACATTTTGGATAATCCATTTGTTTAATTTTCTACCTCAGCACTCATGATGCTAGCTGCTACACTATCAGTGCCTTTTGGAGTTTTATATTTAAGTTTAATATCTAATTCGTTGCCAGGTTTTAAAACATCTTCAAAAACATCTTCATGATTTTCTATTAACTGACCAGCATTGAAATATAAAGTTTTAACCCTAATATTTTTGTAAGAAGCTTGTGTGGCATTGTTTTTAATGACACCTTTAAATACAGACTTCCCCCAGAAATTTCTTTTATCTTCTCCAATAATTTCTAAAAAACTTGTAGGCGATTTTTTTTCTTTTTCTAGTAAGCTTTCTTTTTTAGATTGATAATCGCTTTTATCAATTCCATCTTTTGATGCAGCATCATTATCATTACACCCAACTACTATCATTGCTGTAATGATGAATAAACCATATAGTATTTTTTTCATATTGTACTAATAAATTATGTATTATTATTTATGATGGTAGCAAAAATAAGTTTCTGTAAAAGATAAAATGCAATTAATTACTCAAACCTCAAAGCAACGATAGGGTCTAATTTGCTTGCTTTAATTGCTGGATATAATCCTGCTCCCAAGCCTACCAAACTACAAATAATTATACCAGCAATTACCCAACCCCAAGGCACTAAAAATCCTGTTTTTAATAACAATCCAACTATGTTTCCTACACCAACACCTAATAAAATTCCAATAATTGCACCAAGTAAACTAATAATCATACTTTCGAACAGAAACTGCTGCCTAATATCTTTTCTTTTACCACCAATTGCTTTTACCAAACCAATTTCTCTTGTTCTTTCATTTACTGCAACCAGCATAATGTTCATTAAGCCAATGGCTGCACCAATTAAAGTAATAAAACCAATTACACCAGCCGAGCCTGAAATACCACTTAAAAAACCAATAAAAAGTTCAGCAAACTTGTCGCTTTTTTCAATTACAAAATTATCGGCATCAATAGGCTGTAATTTTCTTACAGCTCTAAATACTTGTGTGGCTTGCCCAATAGCAGGCTCAAGTTCAGCAACATTATTAACAATTACACCCACTAAAAATGTATTAGATACAGAACTGTATTTACGAGCATTGTTGTAGCCTGTAAGTACAATATCATCTGCACGGTTAAGGCTGCTTCCTTTTTCTTTAAGTGTACCAACAATTCTGTAAGGCATGCCATTAGCTCTTATAACTTTATCTAATGCTTTGTTAGGATCATCGTTAAATAATTTTTTTACAATATTACTACCCACTACACAAACACTTCTTCCACTTTCAACATCAAGCATATTAATATTTCTGCCCATCAATAATTTATATCCAACAACATCTATATAGTTTTCATCACCTCCCCAAACTGCACAAACAGGATTAGTTTTTTTTCCTTCAAAATGGCAATCTACATTTCTTGCAGCCCTAATATACATTGATACTTTTGCTGGATAGTTATAATTAGCCTTAAAATATTCGGCATCCTCTTTTCTTATTACTTTATTTAAATTACTCTTTTTTTGGCGTTGTCCTCTTTTTTCAACAGTAGCATCGTTTTGATTACCAAAGTTGGTATTACTTTCTTTAAATCTAATGTTAAAAGCATTAGCACCCATACTACTAAAGCTTTCTTTAAGGCTTTGGTTCATTGCCTCAATAGCTGTTATAATGCCAATTAAAGCCATAATGCCAAATGCTATGATGGCAACAGTAATTCCTGTTCTTAGTTTATTACCCTTTATTGTTCTAAAAGCTAAGTTAAAACTGTGCGATAGATTCATGTTGAATTGTTATTTAGAATATCTAAAGTTTTATGAGCAAAGCTACGTATTAAAAGTATTTTTATTTTTTTATGTTTTACCACATTAAACCACTAAAATTGTAAATACAAAATTTGTAGTATGCAACACAACATAAGAGACAACTATAATAATAGCTTTACGAGTGAAAAGTACGAAGCTTATTTAAAAGATTTACATAGCCACTTTACAGAAGGTGCTATAGCTTTTCGTGTGGCAGAAACACCCGTTTTTGTAAGTAAAAATTTTACACATAAAATATTAGATGCTTGTGAAAGTATTGTAGATGTAATAACTCAGCCAAACTTTGTAGAACTTACAAAAAGTGCTATCCCAAGTAACGTTGTTGTACCAAACGAAAATAAATTTAGTCATTTTATTGCTTTTGATTTTGGAATTTGTGAAAATGAAAAAGGGGAGTTAGAGCCACAACTAATAGAAATGCAAGGTTTCCCAACATTATTTGCTTATCAAATTTTTCACGATGATATCACAAGAAAACATTTCAACATTCCTGAAGGTTTTAGTGCTTATTTAAATGGCTTTACAAGAGAAAAATATATTCACCTTCTTAAAAAAATTATTCTTGGAAATTCTGCACCTGAAAATGTAATACTATTAGAAATTTTTCCACACCAACAAAAAACTAGGATTGATTTTTATTGCACAGAACAGTATATTGGCATTAAACCAGTTTGCATTACAGAACTAATAGTAGAAGATAAAAATGTTTATTATTTAAATAATGGTATAAAAACCAAAGTTGAAAGAATTTATAATCGTGTAATTTTTGATGATTTACAACAACAATCACCCGAAGTACAAGAAAAAGGAAAAATTTTGCTACAAAATTTAAATGTACAATGGGTGCCACATCCTAATTGGTTTTATAGAATTAGTAAGTATACCTTGCCTTTTATTAATCATCCTTATGTGCCTAAAACTAGTTTTTTAAATCAGTTAAAAGAATTGCCCAATGATTTAGAAAACTACGTGCTAAAACCTTTGTTTTCATTTGCTGGTCAAGGTGTTGTGATTGATGTAACTAAAGCTGATATTGATGCAGTGAAAGACCCTGAAAATTGGATATTGCAACGAAAAGTAAAATATGCAGATGTTGTAAAAACTCCTGATATTCCTGCCAAGGCAGAAATAAGAATTTTTTATTTTTGGGAAGAAGGAGAGGCTCGACCAATTGCAACTAATAATTTAGCACGATTAAGTAAAGGCAAAATGATTGGTGTACGTTATAATGCAGATAAAGAATGGGTGGGTGGCAGTTTGGCTTATTTTGAAGAATAAAATAATAGTTAAATACAAACTAAAAAATCCGATGCATTTGCATCGGATTTTTTAGTTGTTTGATGATATTATTCTTTAATAAACAGTTGTGAAACTTGTGTATTGTTTATGATGGTTTTTAAAATATAATTTCCAGTTTTTAAATTATTGGCATCAATGGTAATAGTGCTTTCGCCTTTTTCTATTTTTCTTACTTGTTGTGTAATTAATCGTCCTTGCATGTCAGTAATTATAAATGTTTGGTTATCAGCTTTATCAGATTTTAAACTCACCAACAAATTACCTTTTGTTGGATTTGGCGACAAGCTAAATGAAGCTAAGTTTAAACTTCCGTATTTGGTAGTTAAAACTTGTGAATAGCTAATAGCACCTTGCTTGTTGGTTGTTGCTAAACGAATAAAATTTATACCTTCTTGTAAGTTTATGGGTTGGCTGAATGTACGATTACCATTATATTCAATTCGAGCAACGTTGGTAAAATCTTTATTGTTGGTAGATTGTTGAACTGTAAAATTATTCAATTCATTATTGTTGCTAACTTCCCAATTTAAAGATGCTGATTTGTTGCTAGTTTTATTTAAGCTTAAGTTTGAAACAAAAGGGGAAGGCAAGGTTGTACCCCAACTTGATGAAATAGAAACAGCACCTATAAAACCAGTTGGTATATTAGAACCATTCCATGGAAAAACTATTCTTGTAATGCTATTGGCATCTTGAGTTCCCCCTGAAGTATAACTTAAATCTGGTAGAGTTGGTTCTGGCATGTTTAAATCTGGATTTACATAAATTCTAATAGCATCGTCAATTGTAGACCCCGTATTAAAAGTATATTTAAGTACTATAAGTACATCTGTATTAAATGCATAATTACTAGATGTAAAACCAGAAGCTACACCTCCTGTTTTATCAACTGCTAATGCAAAGCTTGCACCTAAAGATTTTGCATATAACCTTGTAGCTGTTGTAAAACTGCTATCCATTAGTCTAAAAACTTGACTACCATTTGAACTTGCATTTAAAGAAGAAAAATTAGCGAGTAAAGCAACATAAACTGATCCACTTCTTACAGAACTTGATAAAAATTTTCCAACACCATCGCCATTGCTATTATTTATAGGATTTAATGCTTTTGTTGTAGTTTGAAAGTTTGTAAAACTCATAGCTCTATTAGCAATTGGTGTATTTTGACAAACAGCACCAGCACAAGCTCCTAATCCAGGAAAACCTGACGAAGTACTATTTGACCAGCCATTTTGCCCATTAAGTTGTGCATTGTTTAGAGATGAAAAGTTTTCAAACAAAAGATTTTGTGCATTTGAATAAATGCAAAAAGCCGTCGCAAAAAAGAATAAAGTTTTTTTCATGATTTTTAGTTTTTATAAAATTTGTTTGTGGTAGTTTCTCCTGATTTGTTTGTGATTTTTAAAATAAAAATTCCTTTAGAAAATTGTTTAATGTCAATAGTAATATTTGATTCACCTATAAAGTTTATTTTATTAATCTGATTACTTAAAACTTGACCTTGAGCATTTAAAATTTGAAAATTAAATTCCTCAGGATTTTTTGTTTTAATACTTACATTAAGCAAATCTTTAGCAGGGTTTGGATAAAGCTGAACTTGTTGCAAATTTGTAATGCTTTTAGAGATGGTTAAAGTAGAGGAGTAAATTGTTTGTCCATTAAAATCTGTTATAGCTAATCGAACATAATTTATTCCATCTAACACATTAAAAGTACCTGAGTAATTTCCTTTTTCTCCTTGATTGTTAATAAATTCAACGTTTTTAAATTCTTTTCCATTGCTTGATTGTTGTATTGTAAAAAATTTAACAGCTTTACAATTTGTAGCACTCCAAGCCAATGTAGCTTTATCTTTAGAAATTTTGTTGAGTTGCAAATTTTCAATACACGATAGTGGTAGTGCATTTTGAATCGATGGCCAAGTTGCAGAAGCATAAACTCCACCAATAAAAGTATTTGGATTATTGTTGTTATTAAAATTTAAATTAACGCCTTGAATTTCTGGGGCATCGTCTAAGCCTACTACTTCAACTTCTGGAGTGTTTGATGCTTCATTTAACGTTAAATTTGGATTTATATACAATGAAACAATATCATTATTATCACCAGGAACAAAAGTGTATTTTAATACAACCAAAACATTTTGAAATTTTGTAAGTAAGGTAGGTGAAGTTTTATAGGTTGCTGTATTTAAAGCTTTACTACAACCAATATTATAGCCACCAGCAACAGGTTTTACGAAAAATCTGCAAGCAGTTGTAGGAAAATCACCGGCATTTAGTTTGTAAACTGCCCTTAAAATATTTACTTGTGCAGTAATATCTGTACTATCTGTAGGATTTGGACCAACGTATCGTTTAAATGAATTAATGCTAAATGGTAAAGCCATATAAACACTGCCATTATAAGCAACTCCTGTAGGAAAAACTTTACCAATTCCATCATTTTGACTAGCAATTTGTAATACCTTACTTGTATTTAAAAAGTTTGGAATAATCATTTGATTGTTTATAATTTTACCTCTGTACGAAACAAAATTGATAGGAGGGGCATCACCTGTACCAAGGTTAAAATCAACATAGCCATTAGTCCAATTATTTTGGCCATTTAAATTACCATTCGTAGCACCAGCTGTATTGTATGTGTCGAAATTATCCAGTAAGTATAATTGTGATTTTGCTTTTACGGATAAAAAAAGTATTGTAGCAATTAGTAACTTTCTAATCATATAATAAATTATTTTACAAAGATGGAAATATTAGTTCATAATATTAACTTTTTGAGTTAACATTTTCAAATAAATTAATTGATTTTAACTTTTGAGTTTCACACATTTTAGTAAAAGTTGTATTTTAAAACTAGTACTTTTTGAAGTTTATTAACAAAGTTGTCCATAAGTTTAAACAAATAAAATAATAAACCTTACTTTGTTGCTATCTAAACAACGAGAAAATGCTTTTTTGAATCATTAAAGCATCTATATAACTTGTTACCTTATGAACTTAAAAAAAATTAGTACTTTTTTAGGCTTACTATTTTTGTGCACAATAGTTAAAGCCCAAACAATAACGCTACAATCATCAAGGTTCGATGCTGGCCCATATGCATCGAGCGGTTCCATAGCAGTGCCTTTTACAACTACTGGATGTTTTGACTTAAATAATACTTTTACATTATGGATTTCAAACAACAATTTTGTATCAGAAACTCAAATTGGAACTTATACTGGCTTTTACGCAACCTTTGTAAATGGAACAATTCCTGCAGCATTAGGAACAGGAAACAATTTTAAAGTAAGAATAAAAAGCAGTAGTCCATCTATTACTTCTTTAGCATCTGCAGATTTTACTGTAAATACTCCTTTAGCAGGCAATATTGATACTACTAAAGTTTCACCAACATTTCCTAACAACAATTTAAGTACACAACAAGCTTTTGGATGGTGCAATGCAAGAACAGCAGGTACAAATTTGGCTTTAATTGATCAAAGTCCAGCTGGTTCTACATTATCTGCTACATATTACAACGAAATTTCTGCACCTAATACCCCGATTACAATAACTCCTACAGGTGGTGGTTATAGTATTCCTATGCAGCAAGCACATTATACATTTATTGCTAAAAGTGTGCGAGGTGGTAATGTGGGAACAAAAGCTTATTTTTTAATTAATTCGCCTAATAATATTGCAATTGCCACTATTGGTGAACAATTAGGATGTTTGCCAGATTCTCTAAGTTTTAAATTAGTAATTGACCCTGCAAGTGGAGGATTAGGTAATAACTTTCCTGGCTCTACGGTAACAGTAAATTGGGGCGAAACACCACCAACTTCTAACACATATAAACTTTGTGATTTAGTTGCCACCGGAGGAGAAATTTTTCATTATTATACCACAAACTCTTGTTTACAGGGAAATGGTACATTCAATGTTCAAGCCCAATTAAATAATCCATTTTATGTAGCTAATGACCCAATATTAGGTACTTGTCCAAGACCAACAGTTTCATCAACTGCCAAAATTTTTAATAAGCCTAGAGCTAGTTTTAATCCTGGTACTATTGTTAATGGAACTAGAAGAGGCTGTTTAAACGTGCCAACTACTTTTGTAAATACTTCAATTCCTGGTTCAAGTGCAGGAAGCACAACAAATTGCACAAGTTTAGCTTATTATTATTGGTTTATTGATGGAAATGCAACGCCTGTATATGCATCATCAGTTAAAGAGGCCCCCAACAATTATAATTATACATTTACAACACCAGGAAATCATACCATTAGATTGCTAGTAGATAATGGAAGCTGTTCTACACATGATACCACCATGAGTATTTGTATCGAATCACCTGTTACAGCAAGTTTTACTTATCCTGGAGGTGCTACAACATTTAGTGGTTGTGCACCAAGTGTTACTCCAGTAAACACTACTCCAACAAACGCTTGTGGTGCTGCAAACTTTGTTTGGAGCGTTTTAACAAGTACAGGTAGTGCTGCACCAGCTGGCAGTTTTACTATAAGTAATCCAACAGCAGCAGCACCTTTAATTACCATAAACGCTGCAGGTAATTTTCAGATAAGATTATGTGTAACAAATTCATGTAACATCACTTCTTGTGCCACTTTGCCTATAACATCTTTTGGCTCTGCCAATGTTACTTTCCCTTCTCGAATACAGCGTTATTGTAATAATACTACAACAATAAATTTTCAAACTAACTCATCTCATACACCTACTTATGTAAATAATTTTGGTAGCTCTGAAGCGTATTCTTGGACAATAACTCCTAAATCAACAGGTACTTTTTCTTTTATATCAGGTACTTCAGCAACTGATAGATTTCCTCAAATACAATTTAATGGATACGATAGCTTTTTGGTTAAAGTTGTTTATCAAAATAATTGTAATCCAAAGGCAGATTCACAATACATAGTTTTAAATGAACCTGTTTCTGCATTTGCTGGCAACGATGTGAGTGTTTGCTTTAGTGACAACAATATTGTATTAAGTAACGCCACATCTGGTGGACCAGTTGGCTCAATTTTATGGACAAGATTACCTAGCAGTAATGGAACTTTTAGTAACGCTAGTATTTTAAATCCTACATACACTTTTGGAGCAACCGAAAAAACTGTAGGATTTGTAAATTTAAGACTACAAGTTACACCTTCATCCCCAACTGCTTGTCCTAGCGTTAGTGATACTATTAGAGTTACAATAAATCCAAGAAATTTTGCTGCAAATGACTCTACGAAAATTTGTAGTGGCACCAGTCTAAATTATGTTCCCACAAGCAGTGTAAGTGGAAGTACATTTTCATATACATCGAACGTTTTGTATGGTACAGTTACAGGTAATACTTTATCTGGTAACGGAAATATTACAGATAATTTAGTTTGTACAACACCATCTAACGATAGTGCAATAGTTTTGTATACAATTACACCAACAGCTAATACTTGTACTGGAGAATCTTTCACTTATAAAGTAACCGTTTACCCTGTTGCTACATTAACTGTTAATCCATTAGCACAATCCATTTGTAGTTTCAATGCTACCAATATTGGATTAACAAGTAGTGTGCCTTATGCTTTGTATAGTTGGACTGCCACTTCAAGTAGTCCAAGTGTAACAGGATTTAGTAATCAAGCAAATCAAAACGTAACTGCTATTCAGCAAACATTAAATAATACGTCTTTAGTAGATCAAACTGTAACTTATACTATAAGGGCAATTGGCAAAAATGGATGTAATAGTGCAACTCAAAATGCAGTGATTACAATTGCACCTGGACCATCCATTGCAAATGCAGGAAGAGATACTTTGTTATGTAGCACAACAACTTTTTCTCTAACAGGTAATATTCCTGTAAGTGGAAATCCATCTTGGAGCCAAATTGGAACTTTACCAAATATTGCTACAGGAGTACCTACAAATTCTTCTAGTGCTAACTTAACAGGATTAACTAGCGGTAGCTACAGTTTTGAGTACAGAATAAATTCAAGTGTTGGTGGATGTCCTTCAACTTCTGATACTATTAGTGTAACTATACGACCAACAATTACTGTTGCTAATGCAGGTATTGATACTTCGATTTGTGAATATGATGAATCAATTTCAAGAACAATAAATTTAAGAGGTAACATCGATGCTACAAGGCCTTTTGAAACAGGAAGATGGTCAATTGTATCTCAACCAACTTCATCTACAGCTACATTTAGTAGTTTAACAAATCCCAATGCAACATTCAACTTTAATAAAGTAGGAAATTATGTTGTAAGATGGACTATTACAAACGATGCTAATTGCACTCCATCATTTAGTGAACGAACAATTAGAGTGTTTCCTGTTACTACAAGAGGTTTAATAGCTGCAACTTCATTTGAGGCTTGCAAAAACAGTAACATTAGTGTAAACTTAATTAATTATACAGGTAGTATTTTAAAATGGCAAGTAAATCCAAAACCATTAAGTGATAATATTTTCATTGATTCGCTTGTAACTAATAGCACGATTTTGTTTAGCAATGTACAAGACACATTTCAAATACGTGCAATTGTGCAAAGTACAGGTGCTGCATTTGGTTGTAGTGTTCAAGATACAGCAACAATTAGAACTATTAATGTAGCTCCTTTAGCTGTTGCAGGTAATTTAGGAATTGATACTACCATTTGTAGTACAACTAATACAGGTAATATTTTTGTGAATGGAAACACAGGAAATGTTACCAAATGGGTTTGGAGTACAACAAGTGCTGCAGGTCCTTACACAGCAGGTTCTTTTTTTGGTGGTAGTCCATTTACATTTACAAACGTTGCTCAAACAAGATGGTATAGAGCTATTGTTACAAGTGGTGTTTGTCCTGCTGATACCACAGCACCAAAGCAAGTTACCATAGCTACTAATACAGATATTGCAAATGCAGGTAACGATACAATTTTGTGTAACCAAACTACTTATACTTTAGTCGGAAATACACCAAGTGGAGGAACAACATCTTGGTCGCAAATAGCAGGCAATGGCGTTACTGGATTACCAGTTAATACACCAACAGCTAACATAAGTGGAATTATTGCTGATGGGAATATCATGAGATTTAGATATGTTGTTTCCAATGGAATTTGCCCAGCAACAGATGATACAGTGAGTGTTCGTTCTTTGCCACAAATTGTAAATCAAATTTCAAATACACCTGTTACAATTTGTAGTGGTCAATCAACTGTTATACTTGGTCAGGCACCAAGTGGAGGATTAGGAAGTGGTTACACTTATCAATGGGATAGTAGTTTTAATAATTCAACATGGTTGCCAATAGTTGGAGCAACAAATTCAGATTTAAATATCAGTCCTTTAAACTCTGTTTACGTTCGTAGAAGAGTTTTTTCAGCAAATTGTGAGTTAGCTAGTAATTCAGTTTTAATTACAGTATTGGCACCAATAACTAACAACTCTATAGCACCAAACCAAGGAATTTGTACAGGTACTACACCTACAACAATTATAGGTTCAACACCAACAGGTGGTGGAGGTGTTTATAATTATCAATGGCAAATTTTTAATGGGTCTACATTTGTAAATATTGTTAGTGCAAATAATAAAGATTACACCCCAGGTGTTTTATCAGATACACAGTATTATCGCAGAGTTGTTACCACAAATTTGTGCACAGGACTACAATCTAGCATTAGTAATATTGATACAATTACTGTTTATGAAGATGCAAGAGCACAGTTCACCAGTAAATTTACAATTGCCTGCCCACCATTTAACTTAGACACGGTAATTACAGCCATTCATTATCTTCCAGGAAATGGAGTTTATAGATGGGATACAAGTGGTGTGTTTTTAGCTAATGGTCAGGCCTTTCCTTCATTAATTAAAACATTTGGCCCAGATAGTGTTCAATTAAAATTAAAAGTATTTAGCCCTTATGGTTGTAAAGCTGATAGTGCTAGTTTAAAAATCTTAGTACAACCTCGTCCACAACCTAATATTTCATTGGCTTCAACTACAGTTTGTGCATCAGGGTCTGTAAACTTTACAAACTCAACTCCTTTTGTAAATCTGTTTACATACAAGTGGGAGTTCAGAAATGGGGGAGTTAATCAAACTTATATTGGCCAAAATCCACCTAGCCAAAACTTTGTAGCAGGTAATTTTAGAGACAGTATTTATAAAATTACCTTAACAGCATATTCTGTTTGTGATAGTGTTAAAAAAGATACTTTCTTAACTGTAAGAACTGCTCCAAAAGCAATTTTTGTACCCGATAGAACATTTGCTTGTTCACCAGCAACCATAAATTTTTCAAACTTATCTTTTGGTAATAATATTACATACAATTGGTATTTTGATAGTATTCCGCCAAATGCATTTGTTCCAAACATTACAACAACCATCAAAAACAATCAATCATTTACTTATATCACCGGATTTAGAGATACAATTTATGCTAGGTTAAGGGTAAGTAATGAATGTGGAGCAGATAGTCAACGTCATGTAATTTTAGTTGATCCAAATTCAATTGCTTTGAATGTAGTAGTTCCAGGTGGTCAAAATTTTGGATGTTCTCCTCTTACTGTAAATTTTCAAAATAACTCCATTGGAGGTACCAACTATTTTTGGAATTTTGCTGATGGTACTCCTCCTGTAACACGAACTACAACACAAGGTGTTGAAGTAGTGCCTTATACATTTAATAATCCTGGTTCTTACAATGTTAGCATCAGAGCTAGCAATAGCTGTAATGATACCACCATAACTCGATTAATTAGAGTTTATGGAACTCCAAAACCAAGTTTTACAGCATCAGTTTTAAATTTATGTATTGGCGATACTGTTAGTTTTACAAACACTACAGATACAGCAACGAGTTATTTATGGAAGTTTGGAGATAATACAACAAGTAATGTACCTAATCCTAAAAAAAGATATAACGCTGCTGGTAATTACACAGTTTGGTTGATTGCAACAAGATTGCATAATCCTCCAGGTGGTGCATGTATAGATAGTGTAAGTTTACCAATTATTGTAACTGCTACACAACCTGCTAGTGTTACTACAAGTGGAAATGTTAGCAGTTGTAAACCATTCACAGTTCAGTTTACAAATAACACCGTGCCCAATAATGGTGCTACTTGGGTTTGGGGCGATGGCACTTTACCAAATGGAACAGGTAATAATGTAGTACATACTTATCAAGATACTGGTACTTACAATGCTCAGTTAAGCGTAACTGGTTTAAATGGCTGTACCTATGTAAATACTCAAGTAATCAGGGTTAATGGACCATCTGGAACGTGGACTTACGATAAGGGCTTTATTTGTAACACAACCCCAGTTCGTTTTCAAGTTACTGGTGTAAGTTATGATTCTTTGAAATTTAATTTTGGTAACAATGATTCTATAATAACAAGAAACTCTACCATATTCTATACTTATAATCAAGGTGGAAGTTTTGTTCCGAGTGTTACCTTAATTGCAGGTGGGGGCTCTTGTACATTTAAACTGCAAGGGGTAGATACTATAAAAATAAATAGAGTAAAAGCTGGATTTAGATACACCGATAATAAAATTTGTGGTTCTACTACAGTATCATTTACTGATACAACAAGAGCTGATTTTGGAGTAATTGCTCGAACTTGGGATTTTGGAGATGGTTCTCCAACATCTAGCCTTCAAAATCCAACAAAAACATATACTTCAACGGGTAATTATACCATTAAATTGTATGTTACAAGTAATGGTGGTTGTGTAGATTCTTCAGTGCTTCCAATTTATGTTAAAGTAAATGATATACCTGTAATAACTTCAATTTTAAGAGTAGATACTGCTTGTAGTAATCGACTTGTACAATACCGTGCTTTTGTAACGGCAATTGATTCTATTCCTCCAACAAATTATTTATGGAATTTTGGAAATGGTGCAGCAGCTTCAGGAATCCAAGCAACAAACTCTTTTAGTGTTGGTATTTATGTTGATACTTTTAGTGTAACTACAATTAATGGCTGTAAAGCATCACTAACTAAACGTTTAGTTATCAATCCTACTCCAATCGTAACCATTGCACCAGCTGGTAACCAATTATTGTGTAGAGGAAATTCCATGAACCTTACTGCAAGTGGGGCAAATAGTTATTCTTGGTCTCCAACTAATGGATTAAGTTGTACAAGTTGTGCAAATCCTATTGCAACACCTTTGGTGTCAACACAATATGTTGTAACTGGAACTGCTACCAATGGTTGTAGTAGTACCGATACCATAAGCATTTCAGTACCACAACCTTTTAAAATTTCAACCTTACCAAACGATAGTATTTGTATTGGTCAACATACATTTTTAGGTGTTAGTGGTGCTAATAATTATTTATGGAGTCCTTCAACTGATTTATCAAGTGCAACGTCTCCTAACCCAAGAGCTGAACCTAAAGTAACTACTACTTATCAAGTTATTGGATTTGATGCATTTAATTGTTTTACCGATACTGCTTATGTAAATATTGGTGTTGGGCAATATCCAATTGTACAATTGGGTAGAGATACTATTTATTCAACTGGTACACAAATTACATTGGCTCCTTCGGTACTAAATGGACCAATTAGAACGTGGTTGTGGCGTCCTGCAAACGACTTAAGTTGTAGCAATTGTGCAGCTCCTGTTGCTACAATTAAAGACAATATTTGTTATAATGTTACAGCAACTAATATTTATGGTTGTGCAGGAAGTGACACCATTTGTGTAAGGGCATTTTGCGAAAATAGCCAAGTGTTTATTCCTAATGCATTTAGCCCAGATGGTGATGGAATTAATGATATTTTAATGGTGCGTGGTACAGGAATTAGAAGTGTAAAATCATTTAGAGTATTTAATCGTTGGGGGCAAGCAGTTTTTGATAGAGCCAACTTTGTACCTAATGATAGAAACTTTGGGTGGGATGGAAAAGTTAAAGGTTCTATTGCACCTGTTGAAGTTTATGTGTACACTTGTGAAGTAATTTGTGACAATGGCACACCATTTACTTACAAAGGAAATGTTGCTTTAATTAGATAAAATTTTATGTCGCCTATTTGCTTAAACATTTGTTGATAGGCGTTTATTAATAAGAAAGAATTTGGTATGAAAAAAATTATAGTTGTGTTCTTACTGATCATCTTTATACAAAAGAACCAAGCACAAGATCTTACATTTTCTCAGTTTTATGAGCAGCCTTTGCTACGAAACCCAGCATTAGCAGGCGTTTTTGATGGCGACGTTAGGGTTAAAGCAATTTTTAGAAATCAATGGAATGCTGTTACAGTGCCTTTTCAAACAGGTGCATTAAGTGGCGAATTAAAAATGCCCATGCGTAATGCTGCCAATGATTGGATTACTATTGGAATGCAAATTACTCATGATGTTGCTGGAGATGCAAGGCTTAAAAGAACTTCGTTACAACCTGCAATTAATTATCACAAAAATTTAGGAAACGAAAATTATTTGTCATTAGCATTTATGGGTGGCCCAGTTAACTCACAATTCGATCCCACTCGTTTAAAATGGGATGATCAATTTGTAGCTGGAAGCTATAATCCTGCAAACCCTACTGCTCAAGTTTTTAACAATACAGGATATACTTATTGGGATGCAAGTGTTGGACTTACTTACACAGGAGTTTTAAGTGAAGAAACAAGATTTTATGCCGGTGCTGCATTATTTCATTTCAATAATCCAAAGCTTAATTTCTATTCAAATAATGGACAGTTTAGTGTGTTAGGTAGAAAATTAGTATTAAATGCAGGATTAACTACTCGTACTAGCGATAACAATAAAATACAAGTATATGCCGATTATTTTAATCAGGCAGGTGCTAGTCAGTTTTTAGGTGGTTTTTTATATGGAATTGAATTTGTAAATAGATATGAAGATAATAAAACAGTAAATTTAAATTTAGGAGCATTTTTTAGATGGAATGATGCGTTGATACCAGTAATTAATTTTGATTTCTTTGATTTTACTTTAGGTCTGAGTTATGATGTTAATGTATCACGTCTCAAAGCTGCCTCTCAAATGCAAGGTGGCTTTGAGTTAAGTGCTACTTATAGAGCATCTTTAAACAGAAGATCTAATTTTAGCGACGCTGTAAGATGTGTTAGATTTTAATTTTCATTGTTATAACTTCTAATGCCTAGAGCAACCCCAAAATTTAAATTTTGAATTAATACTAAAAATTGCCTCAAAAAAATAATCCCTTCAATTATTCAAACATATACTTTTGCTAAAATTTATTATTTAAAAGCAATTCAAAATTTATAATGACCAATAGCTACCAATCACTGGTAAAACAAACTTTTCATTTTCCTCAAGAAGGGTTTGCTGTTAACGATAATGATTTTTTAGAGTTTAATGGAGTTGATCTTCAAGCATTAATTGCCAAGCATGGCACTCCACTAAAAGTTACTTATTTGCCAAAAATTGGTACTCAAATTAATAAGGCCAAACGAATGTTTGCCAATGCCTTTAAAAAGCACAAATACGAAGGAACTTATAACTATTGTTATTGTACAAAAAGTTCACACTTTAGCTTTGTGGTAGAAGAAGCGTTAAAGCATGATATTAATTTAGAAACTAGCTATGCCTATGATTTAGATATTGTAAGCCAGTTATATAAAAAACGTAAAATCACAAAAGATACACATATCATTTGTAATGGTTTTAAACAACGTAATTATACTAGTAGAATAAATAAACTATTTGCCGAAGGTTTTAAAAATGTAATTCCTGTTCTAGACAATAAAGAAGAATTAAAAGCTTACAGAAAAAGCCCCAAAGGCCCTTTTAAAATAGGAATTAGAGTTGCTGCTGAAGAAGAACCCAACTTTCCATTTTATACCTCACGTTTAGGTATTAGAGCAAAAGATATTTTAGAATTTTATGTTGATGAAATTGAAGGTTATGAAGATAAGTTTCAACTAAAAATGTTGCATATTTTTTTAAATAAAGGCATAAAAGATGATATTTATTATTGGAGCGAACTCAACAAAATTGTAAATCTTTATTGCCAACTTAAAAAGATTTGCCCCGAGCTAGATAGTATTAATATTGGTGGTGGCTTTCCTATAAAACATAGCCTTGGCTTTGATTATGACTATCAATTCATGATCAACGAAATTGTAGGCATCATCAAAAAAACTTGTGCTAAGGCCAAAGTTCCTATGCCTCACATTTTTACAGAATTTGGAAGTTTTACTGTGGGCGAAAGTATGGCACACATTTATAGTGTGTTGGCTGAAAAACAGCAAAATGATAGAGAAACTTGGTATATGATCGACAGTAGTTTTATAACTACTTTACCCGATACTTGGGGAATTGGTGAAAAGTTTTTAATGCTACCTATTAATAAATGGAGCAACGAATATCAACGTGTAGTTTTAGGAGGAATTACCTGCGATAGCCATGATTATTATGATAGTGAAGAGCATATTAATGAAGTATTTTTGCCAAAAACAAAGCACAAAAACGAAAATGAACCCGATAATAAAGAACCTCTATATATTGGATTTTTTCATACAGGTGCCTACCAAGATCAAATAAGTGGTTATGGTGGTATAAAACATTGCTTAATACCTAGTCCAAAACATGTGATTATTGAATTTGATAAAAATGGTAAACTCGAAGATTGGGTATATGCAAAAGAACAAACGGCTGCAAGTATGCTTAAAATTTTAGGCTACCTAAGGTAATTTAAAAATGAAAATTTAATATTGGTTAATTGAGTTTAAATTTTCAAATTTTCAAATTTTAAAATTGCCGAATTATTTAAAATGAAACACTCTCAACTTATAGGAATTTTAGCTGCTGTAGGTGTAATGCTAAGTTGCTTGCTACCTTGGATTGAATTGCCCAATACATCATTAGTATTAAACGGATTTAATGGAAAAGTAACAGACAAACTTACTTTTGGTAGTCAATACAAAGCACATTACTTTTTTTGTTTACTCTGCATTATAGGCTTTGCTGTAAATAAAATTGTAGTAAAGCGTTTTAATATGTTTTTTGCATTACTAAACTTATCCTGGGCAATAAAAAATTTTATTTTATTTAGATTATGCAGGCCCGAGTGCCCAACAACAAAATTAGGTCTTTACTTACTTGTGTTTTTTGCTTCAACCATGCTAATCATGAGTTTGCTACCAAAAATGCAAGTCAGTAAAAATTAATGCTCGTTACAGAAATCATTAATTTTATTAAAAGTAGAAATAAATAGTTTAAAGCTCAAAATCTTCTACATGTGTCCCACTTCTTTTGGGATATCATAAAATGTTGGATGCCTGTAAACTTTATCATTACTTGGCTCATAAAAACTTTCTGCTTCATCAGGGTTGCTCGCAACAATATACTTACTTTCAACTACCCAAATACTAATTCCTTCCATTCTTCTAGTATAAACATCTCTTGCATTTTCAATAGCCATAGCAGCATCAGCTGCATGCAAACTTCCCATGTGTTTATGGTCTAATCCTTGCTTGCTTCTTACAAAAACCTCCCATAAAGGCCATTCGTTTGTTGTATTAATTGGTGCAGAATTTTCTTTTTGTTGCTCATTGCTAGCTGCACCAGCAATTGAGTCATAATCTCCATAAAATTTCTTTTGTATAAAATTTATAGTCATATTTTTTATTTTTAGAAAGAAGTCATCAGCCGTTCAATATTCCAAACTTGGCCAAGTAACTTCAACAATTAATTCTCTAATGCATTATTGATAAACGAAATCAAAGGATGTAAAGCTTTAAAATGCGATTCTATATTTTTTTCAAGTTTATTATCAAGGATTTGTTCATTCGTCAAAGGTACAGTAGCAATAAAACACTTAAGCTTTAAAAACTCAATAGCAGGATTATTTTCATCATAGCCTTTTGGTGGTCTTGATAAAGTATATTCTTTAGTGGCCTCTAAATTTTTATATACAGATGTAAAACTTTTTGAAGTAATAATTTTTTTAAAATCATTAAAATTATAATCAATCTCTTGTCTAATTTTTTTTAAATCATCAGCCATAGGCATATAAAATCCACCACCAATAAAAGAAGCTTTTGGTTGAAGGTGAAAATAATATCCTGCAGTGTTAATTTTTTTGCCCCCTTTGGCAATACTCATACCCATGTTGTTTTTATAGGGATCTTTATTTTTACTAAATCGTACATCTCTATTAATTCTAAATACACAATTTTTAGGTTCAAGATGAGCAACGGTATTGTCCCATTTGGCAACTTGTTGTAATATATGTTGGGTTAACTGCAAAAAATCTTGCTTTGCGGTTTCATAAGATTTTCTATTAAGTTCAAACCATTCTTTATTATTGTTTTTAGATAGTTTATCTAAAAAGTTTAATGTTTGAGATGATAAAGGCATGGCAAATATTATTAATTTGTAAAAGTAATGCTTCAATTGGTAGCTGTGTAGCGAGTAATAATATTTTTTCGATAAGCTTAAAATTTTAGTCAAAATTAAGTAGTAATGCCTACCATTTTTTGTAAAACCTTACATTTGCAACTCAAATAAAAATTAAATCTAAAATATGAGTACAGTTAAAGTTGCCATTAATGGTTTTGGTAGAATTGGACGTTTAGTTTTCCGCCAAATTTATAACATGCAAGGAATAGATGTTGTTGCAATAAACGATCTTACCAGCCCTGCAGTTTTAGCTCATTTATTAAAATACGATAGTGCTCAAGGACGTTTTAATCAAGAAGTTACAGCAACCGAAAATAGTATAGTTGTAAACGGACATGAAGTTAAAATTTATGCTCAAAAAGATCCTGCACAAATTCCTTGGGGAAGCCACGATGTTGATGTGGTTATTGAAAGCACAGGATTTTTTACCGATAAAGATAAAGCCCAAGCTCATATTACTGCTGGTGCAAAAAGAGTTGTAATTAGTGCACCTGCAACTGGTGATTTAAAAACAGTTGTTTTTAATGTAAACCACAGCATTTTAGATGGTAGCGAAACAATAATTAGTTGTGCAAGTTGTACTACAAACTGTTTAGCTCCAATGGCAAAAGCATTAAATGATGCATTTACTATAAAAGCAGGAAGCATGACAACAATACATGCTTACACCAACGACCAAAATACTTTAGATGCTCCACATCCCAAAGGTGATTTACGAAGAGCAAGAGCAGCAGCTAGCAACATTGTACCAAACAGTACAGGTGCTGCAAAAGCAATTGGTTTAGTATTGCCTGAGTTAAAAGGTAAGTTAGATGGTGGTGCACAACGTGTACCTACAATTACTGGTAGTGTAACAGAATTAGTTGCAGTTTGTGAAACTAAAACAACTGCCGACGAAGTAAATGCTGTAATGAAAGCTGCTAGTAACGAAAGTTTTGGTTATACTACTGAAGAGCTTGTAAGTAGCGATATTATTGGAATTTCTTATGGTAGCTTGTTTGATGCTACACAAACTAAAGTTGTTACTGTTGGCGATACACAATTAATAAAAGTTGTAAGTTGGTACGATAACGAAATGAGTTATGTAAGCCAATTAGTAAGAACTGTAAATTATTTTGCTGGATTAATATCCTAGTAAATTCCTACAGGAAATAAAAAATAAAATGCTCCCCAACAGGGAGCATTTTATTTTTTAAGTTGTTTGAAATTAGTTTTATACTGTTATGATTTTACTTTTAATTCGTATTTTCTGATATACAATAAAGTTGAAATTATTCAATAATATTTAAATCATATTTATGCAAAAGCCCAGTAAGATTTTGATTGGAGAATTTTGCTTTTTTAACTTTATTAATTTCAAGGTTAATTGAAAAATTGTAGGCAGTACTAAAATCTGTTTTTTCTAAAATCGAATGTTCAAAAACAGCATCTAATAAATTACAGTTTAAAAATGATGAATTAGAAAGATCCGTTTCTACAAAATCGCAACTCCTTAAATCTGAATTTTTGAAAGAAGTATTTTTAATTTTTAATTGATAAAAAGATGAGTCGTTTAACATGCAATTTTCAAAAGAAAATGAAATATTAAATTGATTACAATTATCGAATCTAATGCCCAACATTTTACAATCTTTAAAGCTGCAATCTATAAAAGCAGATTTGTGCGTTTTAATTAAACTTAGGTTACAGTTGTAAAACTCACAGTCTATAAACCTAAAGTTTGAAAAATCTTTCTCTTTAAAATCGCAGTTTTTAAAAACACAGTTTTCATATTCTGCTTTTTCTATAGCTTCAATTCGTTCAAAAATGTTGCTTTCAAAATAATTATCCTCCATTTTATAAAATGATTTTAAATTTTTACTAACTAGTGCACACAAAGGTGTGCTAAATTTTTAGTAAAGATTTAATTAAACTTTTGAAAGCCTTGAAGAAAACTATTTTAAACTACCAATGTAGCTCTAGGTTTATAAATTAAATACCCATGCTCTTTTTTCGCCCCATTTGCCCCAATCACCCATAGCTTTTTTTAAACTAACATTTAGTGCAGCCCAATTCACTTTTTTGCCTTTTTGTTTTGGTGAAAGTTGTGCTGTTGTGGGTGGCGTAACCTCAACTCTAGTGGCATACCATGTAGTACCAAGGCGTGGAATTGCTAATCCTAAAATCATGCCTGGTAAGCCGCCAAAACTTTCTGGCCCAGCATTTACAGTAATTTGATCGGTAAAAAAAGCAACCACTACAACGCTGTCACAAATTTTGGTTACAGCTTTTTTACATTCAAATCCAGCAATATCTCTTGTTTCGTTAAAAATTCTCCAGTTTAATTGCCTTAACGAATCTTGAATTACAAAAGTTTCTTCGTAAACTTCACGTTGAATTGAAAGTTTGTTGTTTTCAAAATCTTGAACCGTTACATCTTCTTCACTAGGTTTTGTACCCCATAAATATTTGTTGTTAGGGTTCTCTTCTTTTAAACGATACACAGTTTTGTTTGAAGTAAAATACAGTTCGTAATAATCATTAACAAACTTGGGCATGTTTTTTTTCAGCTGTGTTTTCCATTCACTTTCACCCTCTTCATCATCATCAATCATTCTATGTTGTGATAACTTTTTTTCAAATACAATTTTACCTGTACTTAAAAAATTAGTTTGTGTTTTTCCTAAGAAAATAAATAGGAGAGCTGTTGTTGTAAGCAATATTTTTTTCATTTTATATTTTTTAGTAATTAGTAATTAGTATTTAGTAATTTATATTTTGTAGATA
>JBMLOR010000127.1:22514-29855 GCA_049242865.1 Chitinophagaceae bacterium
CAATCAACCAATCATCAATTACACTACCATCCATTACTTGGTTTACCATTTTTACTAAAATTATAAGTAAGTGATAGCATGCCATAACGCTGAATAGCTTGTTGTGTATTTTCACTAATCATGCCATTATTGATGTTTCTTGATATACTTTGATTTTGATTGAGAATGTCGTGTATTCTAAATTGAAGCTGCCAATTTTCAGCTTTATCTAATGATTTTCTAATACTACTATTTATTCTAAACACATTTTGTTGATTTGCAAATACACTAGTGCGTTGGTAAATATTTATATTACCATCTACATTTACATACATCTTAATTTTTTTGAATTTAAATTCAAAATCGTAATTACCGTTTATGCTCCAAAACTTATTTACAAATGGATTAATACTGCTTTTGCTTATGTTGTAAGTTGGTCCAATTCCAAACCAATAGTTTAACCATTTATCGCCCCAATAGCTGCTGCTTAATTGAAAATTGTAACTCTCACTATTGTTTACATTTCTTTGGCCATTAACAACGTTGATATAGCGATTTATGTTTGGATTAAATTGGAAGTTTAAATTAAACGAAGGAAACAATTCAAAACCATAGTTTGCCCACATATTAAAGTTGAAATTTCCATCAACATTTATAGATTGTGATGTAATTTTTCCTGTTGCTGTATCTAAAGTTGTACTATTTGTAATAGCATTTTGAGTGGTGCTAAAGTTGCTGCTGATGTAAATGTTTTTACTCTTTAATACTTTATAATCACTAAAGTTAAAACTAAAGTTGTGGGTAAATTCTTGTTTTAAATTTGGGTTACCAATGGTTATATTTAATGGATCTATATTATCAATTATTGGTTGAATTTGAAATAAACTAGGATTACGGTTTCTTCCATTATAACTTAAGCTTAATCTTCTTTGTTTTTTGATTTGATAGTTGAAATTAGCCTGAGGCTGAAAGTTATTGAAGCTTATGTTTCTTGGCTTGTTGGTGAGTAAATCTTCCATGGCAAAGTTTACAGTTCCATATGCTAAGCCTACACTAGTATTAATTTTCTTTTTAGTATATCTAAAATTAAAACCAGCCATATTGGTAGTGTTATTAAATATAAAGTGATTGCTAAGGCTATCAATTCGTTTATTGTATTTATCTCCACCAATTGGTTTTTCAAATGTAAATCTTTGAGCATTGTTTCTGCTAGTTTCATATCTATAGTTTAATTCTAGAAAAGTATTTTTCCATACTTGCTCTGTAAATGAAACTCTGCTTCTTACATTAAATTTATCTTCAATGTTGGTTTTAAATTGATCTACCGTATTTACAAAAGGTGTTCCTTGAAAAAAGCTATTGATTGCTAATAAACTAATTTTATTGTCTTTACTACTAGCGTCAAAATCTACATTGGCCGATAAAGTTCTTCCAGCTTTTTTAAACCTTTTTCTGTAGTTAATATTGCCAACCAGCATTTTTTCATCTTCGGTGGTATTAGTTTCTCTTTTTTGCGTATTGATGATGGCATTTTTAAAGTTTGTTGTACTTCCGTCTGTTATGTTTTTATTAATAGACTTCACGTTTGAGCCTGTAACAATTACCTTTAACGTGCTTGTACTATCTATATTCCATTCATAAGTGCTGCGTAAACGATGACGAGTTTTTTGGTTTGTAAAAGATTGGCTATTTCTTCTTAAAATAAAGCTACTATCGTTTGCAAGTGTTTGTGCTGTTTGAGTATTTGTTCCGTTAACACTTAAATTGTTGTGCTGATATGTGTTTATGCTATTGTTTTTGTCTTTATTCCATTTTTGAGAAAAATGCAATCCTGCAGTAGTACTTGTAGGAAAACCTTGACCCCAACTAAAATTGTCGCCATTACTCCACATACTTACACCACCATCATCATTTACTTGTGTTGTTCTGTTTAAATCTTCACCATAATTGGTTCTTTCATTCCAGTCTAAGCTTTCGTACGAGGTGTTATCGTTTGTTAAGTATCCTGCTATTTTGCTTTTTGCTTTAAAAGCGTTGGCCATTATTTTACCATATCTAAATTGATCGAAGCTATGCCCAATTTCGGCTTTACCAAAATAGCCTTTCTTTTTATCTTGCTTTAATTCTAAATTAATGGTTCTTGTTTTTTCGCCATCATCAATACCAGTAAAAGCTGCTTGATCACTTTTTTTATCAAAAACCTGAACTTTATCTACAGCATCGCTTCTTAAATTTTTTGTTACAACTGCCGGATCATCGCTAAAAAATTCTTCTCCATCTACTAAAACTTTTTCCACTTTAATTCCTTGAGCAACAATTTCACCTTTATTATTTACGCTTATGCCAGGCAATCGTTTTAATAAATCTTGAACATTAGCGTTGGGGCCAGTTTTAAAACTATCAGCTTTAAACTCTAGTGTATCGCCTTTCATTCTAATGGCAGCTACTTTACCTTGTACAATAACTTCTTGCAACAAACTAACTCTTGAAATAAGGGGAATTGTTTGTAAGTCAACAGATTGGTTATCTTTTACTTCAATATTATCGAAAAAGTCAGCATATTTTGGATAAGTAACCATTAAAACGTAATTGCCATTTGGTACGTTGCTTAATGTAAAACTTCCATCTGAATTGCTTCTTGTATGTTTTACTAAAACAGAATCTTTTGCTTTGACGATGCTGATACTTGCATTTGTAAGAAAATTTTTATTAAGAGTGTCTTTTATTTTTCCTTGAATGTTGGTTTGTGCAAAAGATGCCGAACAAACAATGCATAGCATTGCTAGTAGTAATTTTCGTAAGGTCATGTTGTTTTTGATTTTTTGATTTGTTTTGTTAACGCAATTTGCAACATTATGTTACGATAAAAAAACCATTCATCCATTCATTAACTTTAATTAACGTACATGCAGTTTACAAATCCGTGACAATAGGAGCGAAGCAACATCAAAAAGTTGGAAGGAAATGTTAAAAAAAATCCCAGTTATAAAACTGGGATTAAATAAATTGAATATTTTGATTTAATTAGGCTACAGCAGCTTTTACAAGGTCAGCAGCTTCGCTTAATAAAATAGCACTTTGTACTTTAAGGCCACTTTCGTCAATAAGCTTTTTAGCTTCAGTTGCATTTGTGCCTTGTAAACGAACTATGATAGGAATATTAATGTTTCCTAACTTATTGTAAGCTTCAATTACACCTGCAGCAACTCTATCGCAACGTACTATTCCACCAAAAATATTCACTAAAATAGCTTTAACGTTAGGGTCTTTCATAATAATTTTAAATCCTGCTTCTACAGTTTGTGCATTTGCTGTACCACCCACATCTAAAAAGTTGGCAGGTTCACCACCACTTAATTTAATCATATCCATAGTAGCCATAGCAAGGCCAGCACCATTAACCATGCAACCTACATTGCCATCTAATTTAACATAGTTAAGGTTGTACTCACCAGCTTCAACCTCAGTAGGATCTTCTTCAGTTTTATCTCTTAATGCTGCTAAATCTGCATGACGCATTAAAGCATTTTCATCCAAACTCATTTTACAATCTACAGCAATAATTTTATCGTCGGCTGTTTTAAAAAGTGGATTAATTTCTAACATACCACAATCTAAACCTACGTAAGCGTCATACAAGTTGGTTACAAATTTTACACAGTTTTTAAAAGCCTCGCCACTTAAACCAAGATTGAAAGCAATTTTACGAGCTTGGAAGCCTTGCAATTTTCCTCCAGGGTGTACCCATTCTTTAAATATTTTTTCTGGGGTGTGGTGAGCTACTTCTTCAATATCCATCCCACCTTCAGTGCTATACATGATAACGTTTTGGCCTTTGCTTCTATCCAATAAAATACTTAAGTAAAACTCTTTAGTAGGGTTTGGACCTTCGTAATACACGTCTTGTGCAACTAATATTTTGTTTACTTTTTTACCAGTTGGTCCAGTTTGTATGGTTACAAGCGTACCACCTAAAATTCCTTTAGCAAAGCTTTCGATGTCTTCGGCACTTTTGCCAACTTTTACACCATTCATTCCAGTTTCATTAACCTTGCCTTTACCACGTCCACCAGCATGAATTTGTGCTTTTACAACAGCAAATTTATTGTTGGTTTGTTCTTTAATAGTGTTGTATGCTGCTACTGCTGCATCAACAGTTTCTACTGCAATTCCTTCTTGAACGGGTACGTTATATTTTTTTAATAATTCTTTGGCTTGAAACTCGTGTAAATTCATGTTTAAAATTTTAAAATGGTGGCGAAGATAAGTGAATACAATTATGACTAATTATTGTTTTTTGGAAATAGAAAATTGGTTGAATTAAAGTGATAAAAATTCAATTTCTTTACTAAAATCTAAGCTAGGAAAAGCTGTTTTAAGAGCGTTTATTTTTTGTATAGTATTTTTCTTAAATTGCTGATGCAATTGGCTATTAGGGTTAAAAGGTTTGTGGTTGGTTGCTAAGTATATTTCTTTTATTTTAGGCAAAATTTCTTGTGTTTCTTTAGAAAAATATGTAGAGCAAAATTTTTCCCAAACATAATTGGTTGCAGCATAATTTGGATGAGCTAAATCTTCAGCAAAAAACCTATAATCTCTCAAATCATCAAGCACCAATTCGTACGATGGAAAATATTGTAGTTTAGGTAATTTTTCAAGCATATCGTGAATGGCTAAAATTAATGATGCTTTGCTACGATTGTTGTTGATGAGGCCTTCACGTAAATGCCTTACAGGGCTAATGGTGAAAATTACTTCGATATCAGGATTAAAACTCCCTAGTTTGTTGAGCATGGTTCCAAGCACTAAAATTATTTGATCGGGTGTAAGAAGTTTTTTTTCAAACCAATCGTGTGGGGCTTTATGATTATTTGCTGCAACAGTTCCTATTTGTGCATTCAGTGCTTTTGAAGTTAAAGTATACATCCAAGAACTGCCAAGGGTAATGATTAAATGGGATGATTTTTTTAAAAATTCGTGAGCATTAGCAGTACTTTCATTAATTTTTGATATAGCTTGTTGCGGAGTAACCCCACTAAAATTGCTATGGTGTTGCCAACTGTGCCAAGCTTCATTCCATTCAAATAAATCGTTTTCGGTGTAAACTTTTTTTTCAATTACATTAATTAAGGCTTCACTTACACTTACTGGATTAAACAAAATGCCATTAGGATTTATAAAAGTGTTGAATTTTAGTTGTTGTAGTTTTTCGTGAATATTTTCTGTAAAGCAACTTCCAATTAAAAATAAGTTGGATTGATGATTAATTGTAGATGAAGTTGCTGAAATGTCTAATTCGTATCTAAATTTCATGTGAAAATTTTTTAAATAAAGGGGATTAGCATGATATATACAAATATTCTATTTCTATACTTAAGTATTAAAACGGATATTTTTCAATGAAGTATTCGTAAATATTGATTATTGCTGCTTGAGTATTGAATACAATTTTAATAAAAATTTAATAAAATTTTATTAAATAGTTAATAGGATTAATTAAAAGTCTAGTAAAATTACTAGTGAAGTGCATAATTTTTTATTAGATGTTTGCTTTGTAAAAAAAAGGCAACCTTATAGCTCTTTATAGTTCTTTTTATCTGTTGTTTTTGGCGAAACAACTAATCAACTTAGATAGTCATTGCTTTTTTTCAATCCTAATCCTTAAAACTAGCTGATTGTCTAAGTTGATTTTTAACAAGATAGTTAGTATGTCTTTCAAGCCCTATTTTTATTGAATGATGTACATTTTATAGGGGTAAACAAACGTTAAAGGGGAACGTTTGTTTTTTAAAATATTAAGAGATTACCCAAATCTTTTCAGCTAATGTTTATTAGACGTAAAGTTTATTTTTCTCATTTCTCTAAATTCCAAAATTGGGTAATATAGGTAGGTGTAATAGCCTACCTTTTTTATGTCGTAAATTTTCTTTCTTATACATTTGTTGCATGACAGTTGAAAAGGTTTTAGGCGAATTGCAACAAAAAAAATATCATCCAGTTTATTGGCTAGAAGGCGAAGAGTCTTTTTTTATTGATCAAATTATACATTTTGCTGAGCATAACATTTTAAACGAAAGTGAAGCTAGCTTTAACTTAAGTATATTTTATGGAAAAGATAGCAATTGGGCAGATGTGTTGAATGCTTGTAAACGATATCCCATGTTTGGTGATAAACAGGTAGTAATTGTAAAAGAAGCACAACAACTAAAAGACATTGATAAATTTGAAAACTATATTCAATCACCATTACAAAGCACTATTTTATTTTTTGCATACAAAGAAAAAAAAGTTGATGCACGTACCAAACTTGCTAAGATTTTAAAAGCTAAATCAATATTAATAAGTACTAAAAAATTATATGATAATGAATTACCTGGTTGGACAGAAAATATGGTAAAATCTCAAGGCTTAAGCATAAGTCATAAAGCTTTACAAATTTTGGTTGAACATGTAGGTAATGATTTAAGTAGATTGTATAACGAAGTTGAAAAACTAAAAATTAATTTAAAAAATACAACTAAAATATCTGAAGATGATATTGAACAGTATATAGGAATAAGCAAAGAATTTAATGTTTTTGAATTACAAGATGCTTTGTCAAAAAAAGATTTGGCTAAGTGTTTGAATATTTGTCAATATTTTGCAAGTAATCCAAAAGCCTCTCCAATTCAGTTGACTTTGCCTACTTTGTATGGGTATTTTAGTAAGGTATATTGTATTTTTACTTTGCCCGATCAAAGCCTTAATGGAATTAAGCCGATGTTTTTTTATAGAAGTGATACTGCAGAAGCTGCTTTACAAGCTACCAAACTTTATGGCTATAATGGCATTGAAAAAATTTTAATTTTATTGCACGAGTACAACCTTAAAAGTATTGGTATAAATAGCACTAATATGGGTGATGGTGAGCTATTAAAAGAGATGATAATAAAAATTGTACAATAAAAAAGCCATGAAGCATTTGGCAACATGGCTTTTAAAATATGTTGAATTTTGGTTACTCAATTAAATTCATGGCATAACAAAAATGTGTAACTACACCTGGTAATGCTAACCAAAAAAATGGACGATAAGTTGGCAAAACAAGCATAACGATCATTATAATTAACCAAACTAAAAATATTAACCAATGTTTTGAAGTAGATTTTTGTACTTGTTCCATATTTTAATTTTATGTGGCAAATATAGTAGCCAAATTAATATACCACAAATGGTGTAAAAAACTATTTAAAATTTATACAAATTAACTTGCTAAAATTTGTTTTATTTTCCCTTTTGTGTTGTTCTATGCTTTGCTTCAGTTGTGAGAGCAAAACTTTCTCTACGTGTAATTTTTTTGATGTGTTCTGTTTTTCTAAATCT
>JBMLOR010000128.1:0-17053 GCA_049242865.1 Chitinophagaceae bacterium
CCTATCTTCGTTCCCACATGGCTGCAACTCAAAATATATTGTTTACCAATAGCAGTAATTTATATGCTACTGTAATTATTCCATTGTATTTGCCTACTACCTATACTTGGAGTATTCCTACAGAATGGCACTCTAAAGTACAAGTAGGACAAAGGGTTGAAGTGCAACTACGCAACAAAAAATATGCTGGCATTATTAGCCATTTAACCAACGAAAAACCACTAGCTTTTGAGCCAAAACACATTTTAAATGTGCTAGATGACGACCCTACCTTGTACCCCACACAACTAGCCTTTTGGAAATGGCTAGCCAACTATTACATGTGTAGCGAAGGCGAAGTAATGCAAGCTGCCATGCCTGCCAACCTAAAATTAAATAGTGAAAGTATTTTAATTTGGAACGATGACTGCCCGCTTGATTTAAATGATGGATCTTTATTTAGCGATAATGAATATTTGGTAGCCCAAGCACTAGAAATTAAGAAAGAGCTGAAAATGAGCGAAGTACAGCAGCTACTTGATGCTACAAATACTTATCCTGTAATTAAAAAATTAATCGATAAAAAAGTATGCTACCTGTGGGAAGAATTAAAGCAAAAATTTACACCCAAAACAGATACTTACATTTTACTAAACCCACAGTTCAACAACGAAGAAGCTCTTAGTAATTTGCTCAACAACTTTGGTAAAGCACCCAAACAAATGGAACTTTTATTGGGCTATTTGCATTTAATTAAAACCGAAGGGGAGGTTGCTCAGTCGGCACTTTTAAAAAAAACCAACGCAAGTGCAGCTCAATTAAAATCATTAATTGATAAACAAATTTTACAAGTCGAAAAAAGAAATATCGACAGAATAAAATCTTTAGAAAAAACTGTAGATATAGACTTTACATTGAATGCAGCACAAGAAACTGCTTTAAAAAGTATACAACAAGTTTTTAAAACCAAAGATGTGTGCTTGTTACATGGCGTTACAGCTAGTGGTAAAACACATATATATATTAAGCTTATTCAAGAGGCAATAGAAGCAGGCAATCAGGCCTTGTTTTTATTGCCAGAAATTGCTCTTACTACTCAAATTATTCGTAGACTACAAAAGCATTTTGGTGGATATATTGCTATTTACCATTCAAAATTTAATCCAAACGAAAGGGTTGAAATTTGGAACAAAGTAAAATCTGGCGACATAAAAATTGTATTGGGTGCACGTAGTGCCATTTTTCTTCCTTACAAAAATTTAAAACTTATTGTGGTTGATGAAGAGCACGATGCTAGTTATAAACAACAAGACCCTGCTCCTCGTTATCATGCTCGTGATGCAGCTATTTATTATGCTAGCACTTGCCAAGCTAAAGTACTTTTAGGTAGTGCCACACCAAGTGTAGAAACCTATTACAATTGTACTCAAAATAAATATGGTTTGGTAGAGTTAATGCAACGCCATAACGATGCCATACTACCTACTATAGAGTTGATTGATCTTAAACAAATACCCAACAACGATAAAAGTAAAATAGCCCTCTCGCCTCAGTTAATTGAAGCTTTGCATCAAACTATAGCCAACGGTAAACAAGCCATTTTGTTTCAAAATCGTAGAGGTTACTCGCCTTACATTCAATGCCAAAGTTGTGGATGGATACCACAGTGCAATCAATGCGATGTAACCCTTACTTTTCATAAAGCCAAAAACAAACTTAGTTGCCATTATTGTAGTAGCACTTACCCTGTAATACAAACTTGTGCTGCTTGCGGTAGCCATCAATTTAAATACAAAAATTTTGGAACTGAAAAGCTAGAAGAATTAGTTGCCGAGCAGTTGCCTAATGCTAAAGTAGCAAGAATGGATTGGGATACTGTAAAAGGAAAAAACGACCACGACACCTTGATTAAATTGTTTGAGCAACATCGAATTGATGTTTTAGTAGGTACACAAATGGTAGTAAAAGGGTTAGATTTTGAACATGTAGATTTGGTGGGTATTGTAGATGCTGATGGTATTTTAAACTTTACAGATTTTAGGGTTAACGAAAGGGCTTTTCAATTAATGGAACAAGTAAGTGGGCGTGCAGGGCGAAAAACGGGCAACGCCAAAGTGTTGGTACAAGTGAGTAACTTAAATCATCCTGTACTGCATTTTGTACAAACTCACAACTATAAAAAAATGTTTGAATTTGAGCTCGAAAGTAGAAAGGCTTATAAATATCCACCATATACAAGGGTCATAAACATTACTATTAAACACAAAATAAATCAGCTTGCCGAAGAAGCAGCTCATATTATGTACAAAGGATTAGAACCCCTTTTAAAGCCTTATTTACAAGGACCAGCACAACCTCCTGTTGATAGAATTAGAAATCAATTTTTATGGGATATTTTATTAAAGCTCCCAAAAGATAGTAACACACTTTTACAAACTAAGAAGTTGATAGAACAGCAAATAGCGATAATAAAAAATCACCCAAACTACAAAGCAAGTAGTATTGTAGTTGATGTAGATTTTGTGTAATAGCCTTCACACAAAGAAGCAAAGAGTTCTTAAGCAACAAAGAATTTTACTTGTATAATTTTTGAATTTGCTTGGCATTTAGCTACTACAAATCCAACAAACCATCAGGTATTTCTAAAACAATTTTCTTTTTTGCATGTTGCACCTGTATAATATTGTCTTCATGCATAGGTATATACACTTCTTTGCCTTTATACTCAACGTTTAAAAGGGTTTGGTGTGGTTGTTCAATTACTTCAATTACAGCACCAATTTCGTTTTCTTCGTCAAAAACATGATAACCAATTAATCCAATACTCGATTGTTTAGCACTTAATTTTCGAGCATCTTCTTCGGTAAGCCAAATTGGTTTTCCTAACAACTTTTTTGTAGCTTCTTTACTATTTATGCCCTCTAGTTTTAGGTATGATTCGTCGGTAGTTTTGGCTTTTGCTTTTTCAATAAAGTACGGCAGTTTGCTTCCTTTAGTTTCTTCAACAAACAAAACTTCTACGTCTTTAAAATTTGATTTTTTTCCTAAGGCGTGTGTAACAATTACTTCACCATTAGTGCCAAACGATGCTGCTATTTTGCCAATATGTAAATATGTAAATTGCATTATGGATTAAAAGGGTTTTTATAAAGTTTATTTTTTAAATAGCTAGTATCGGTAAGTGTTTTTAAAAATGCAATCAAAGCTTTAGTTTCTTGTGGCGTAATTTCAATAGCTCCAATCATAGGGTGTTTGTTGGGATGTTCTCTTCCATCGCCCTTATTCATACCCTCTGTTGTATTTCTTCCCCCATTATTGTAATGCTGAATTACTTCCTCTAAATTTTTAGCAGTTCCATCATGAAAATAAGGTGCTGTGATGGCAATATTTCTAAGGCTAGGAATTTTAAATCTACCAATATCTGTAGTATCACTGTTTACATCATATACACCATTATCATTATTGGCATAAGCATGTTTCTCGCCAATATTGTATAATCCAATGTTTTGGTAAGGATACATATCGGGATTTTGAGGTGCATCAAAATCTTTACCTCCATGGCAGCGAATGCACTTGTTGGCATCGTTAAAAAAAACCTTCATTCCCATTTTTTCTATTGCGGTAAGTTGCACCTTTTTTGCCAAATATTGATCGTATTTACTATTGTAAAACTTAAAAGTTTTTACATAAGCAGCAATAGCATCTTGTACAAAATACCAATTAATGTTTGGTGTTGAATTTTTTAAAATAGATTGATATTTTTTATCAGCTAAAATAAACTTTAACTGCTCCATGTTACTGCTATCCATTCCCATTTCAATAGGGTTTTTTCCAAATAAAGGAATAGATGATTGTTGCTGTAAACTTGTAATGGTAGGATGTGCCCAATTAAATAATTTATTATCAGCAAGGTTTATAAGCGTGGGTGTGTTTCGTTTTACAATATCGCCAAAAGCACCTTTTGGAGTTGTAAAGCTATCGGCAAAAGCAAATTTTGGTATATGGCATGTTGCACAGCTAGTAGAATTGTTAATACTTAACCTAGTGTCAAAAAACAGTAAATGACCAACCTCAATTTGTTGGTTTTTGGTGATGCTTTTTTTGTTTTGAAAAGATGAAGTTGTGATTGCAATTAACCATAACAAACCAATTATACTAAAGCAAATAACAAGTCGTTTCATATTTAAAAAGCAAAGTTGCAGTAATACACTTATCAATTAATAAAAATTTACATCCTACCTTTGATTAATTAAGAATTTATTTATGATTAAGAAAAGTGCAAAGGGTTTTGAAAAGTTTATGAATAAAGAACCTAAGGGAGCTGCCAAAAAAGAAATGTTTAGGCAAGAAAAACGTAGAATGAAAGCCGACCTTAGAGAAGCTGGAAGAATTGCACGTGAACAAAAGTTTTTAGAACAAACTGGCCAAGCCGAACCATCATTTAAAAGCAGTACACGCCACCAATTTAATAAAATACAAGACGAAAAAAAAGAAGCCGCCAAAGAAGCACCCATGCCTTTGAATAAATTTGTAGCTCATGCTGGTATTTGTGGACGACGAGAGGCTGTGGAAATAATAAAAAAAGGGGAAGTATTTGTAAACAACGAAGCTATCATTAACCCAGCTCATAAAGTAACACCTAACGATATTGTAAAGTACAAAGGCAAAAGAATTTTTGCAATTGCTAATGCTGTTTATATTTTACTAAATAAACCCAAAGATTACATCACCACTTTAGACGACCCAAATGGTAGAAAAACTGTATTAGATTTAATAAAAGGAGCTACCCCTCAAAGAGTTTATCCTGTTGGCAGATTAGATAGAAACACAACAGGTGTATTGCTACTTACTAATGATGGTGAGTTGGCACAAAAACTTACACATCCATCGTATCAAATAAAAAAGATTTATGAAGTTGGGCTTGATAAAGTTGTTACAAAAAAAGATATTGAATCTTTAGTTACTGGCCTTACTTTAGAAGATGGATTTATACAAGCAGATGCTGCTGCCTATGTAGATATGCAAGATAAAAGCCTTGTAGGTATTGAAATTCACAGTGGGCGTAACAGAATTGTAAGACGAATGTTTGAGCATTTAGGCTATAAAGTAACCAAGCTAGATAGGGTTTTATTTGCCAATTTAACCAAAAAAAATGTAAACCGTGGCAAATGGCGTATGCTAAATGAAAAAGAAGTAAGACTGCTGAAATACATGAATAAATCTTTTGTAAAAAAAGCTAAACCAAGCAGTTAAAAGCTGACATTAACTTGTGTTATAGTTTAGTGTATTGTTTAGTTAATAATTAATTTTGGAAAACAAACACCCAATTTTTTTGTTTAAAAAAAGTTAATGTGTTTAAAAAAAGCAAATGGTTTGCAGTAAGTTTTTTTAATTTACAGCCTAAAAAATAGTTTATTAAACAATTTATATTCATAGTAGCTTGTTGTATGCATTTTTTTTGTTTGGCACAGCCAAGTAAAAAACTAATTACAGTATCGGGCACAGTGTACGATAATACAGCACAACAACCAATTGAAGCAGTTGCAGTACAAAGCACTATGGGTAATGGAACACTTACAGATGCTAATGGAAAATACAGCCTAACCGTTAGAACAAGTGATAGTATTTGGTTTACAATGCTAGGTAAAAGCACTCAAAAATATATTGTAGATACCATTAACACGCCTGATAACTTTAATATAAGTATTTTATTAAACGCTACTTATTTACCAGAAGTAAGGGTAAGAAACAAAAATTATAGAATTGACTCTTTAATGAATAGGCAAGATTATGCCAAAGTGTTTAACTTTAAAAAACCAGGTATTGCCATTGTTACTCCAAATAGTTATGTGCCAGGAGCTTTAACTGCTGGTTTTGATTTAGAATCTATAATAAATATGTTTAGGTTTAAACGAAACCGAAGCATAGCAAAACTACAAAACAGATTGCTTGAACAAGAACGTGAAAAATATGTTGACTTTAGATTTAATAAAAATTTTGTAAGAAAACTCACCAAACTACAAGCTCCAGAAATTGATACGTTTATGGTACGTTTTAGGCCTGATTATGATTTTTTACTTACAGTAAACGATTTAGAACTCGGCTATGCTATACAAAAAAATTATCAAATTTACAAAGCACAAAAAGATAAAGAACGTTTTATTTACCGTCGAAAACGATTTTAGCTACTGCTTATTCTATTTAAAAAATCTTTCTCTTCTTGAGATAAATTATTGTAACCAACTTTAGAAATTTTATCTAAAATTTCGTTTGTTTTAGCTTCAGTTATATTAGGAGTTTTGGTAAATGTTGGCACTGTAGTATTGTAAAAGTTTCGTTCACTTTGTTTTTTGGTTTGTTGCTTTTTTTGAGGATTAAACCAATCGTCAATTACATTTACTGTTTGATACATCCAATGGCCAATATCGTTACCATTTTTAAGCTGCTTAATAAAAATAAATCCCAATGTTGCAGCCACCAAATTACCCAATGCAAATGGTATATTAGTTTGTGCTATATAAGCAAAGTTAATAGCTAAATAAAGTAGTGTAAGAATAAACAAAGGAATGCCATTACCAACTTGTGGTAATAATTTATACATAGGTGCATAGGTTGTAGTTGCAATTGCAATACACATAATACCAAAGTTAGCTCCTTGCAATGGAGCAATTGCCCCAATATTTGCTCTTAATGATGGGATGTAGCTTGCGGTAACCACAAAAACTATGGCCCCAAAAAAACTACCATAAATATAAAGTGGAATGATTTGCTTATTGCCCAACAAATCTTGCAAAATATAGCCAAACGCCCATAACCATAAAGCATTTCCAAACAATTGCATAAAATTATAATGGGTAATACAGTAGGTAAATAAACTCCAAGGCTTACTGAGCAAATCGTGTGTGTTAGGAGATAAAGTGAACCAATGTAAAACATCGTTTACAAATTTATCTTCTGCAATAATGTTTCCATCGTATGATAACTGATATATCATACTCAACATTTTAAGAATAATAGTAACTATACAATTAATGCCAATAAGCCAAACTAAGGCATTGTTATTAGCACCAAGCAAAGGTTTTTTTTCTATCTTAAAATAATCTCTATCACCCATAAAACTAAAGTTTAATAAAAGGTTTGTTTATTGTTTTTGTTCCAAAACCAAACTAATAGAAAGCCCATTAATCCTCCACCCAAATGTGCAATATGTGCAATAGGGTCTGTTGGGGAATTTTGGATAGCTAGGTATAATTCCAAAGCTCCATATATAAAAACAAACCATTTTGCTTTTATTGGAAAAAAGAAATAAAAATACAAATAGGTGTTTGGAAACAAATAAGCAAAAGCAGCCAAACAACCAAATACTGCACCACTTGCTCCTACAGTAGGATTATTTAAAATTATATTTAAATCACCGAGTGATAAACCACCTAAGTTGAACAATGAAATATATTTTGAACTTTCAACATACAAGGCACAAAGGTGTGCAAAAGCAGCTCCTAAGCCACAAGTAATAAAAAAAATAAGAAATCTTTTTGGCCCCCAAAGGTTTTCTAAAACACTACCAATCATCCAAATAGCAAGCATGTTAAAAACCAAATGGGTAATAGAAGCATGCATAAAGATGTGTGTAACAATTTGCCAAGGCTTAAACAACTGACTTTGCCAAGTATGCAATGCCAATATATTGTTTAAATTAATGTCTAAATTTGGCAAAGTGTTTTGAGCAAAAAACATTAATCCTGAGATTATAATAATATTCTTTACAATAGGTGGTAAAACCTGAAACCTCGATGGTCTAAATTCTTGCATTTTTTTTGTTTTATCTCAATCTTAATTGTACTACATTTTCTATATGATGAGTATGAGGAAACATATCTACTGGTTGAACTTTTGTAACCTCGTACTTAGCATCTAGCAAAGCCAAATCTCTTGCTTGTGTTGCAGGATTACAGCTTACATAAACCACCAAAGGAGCTGCTATTTCAAGTAATTTATTTACCAACTTTTCGTGCATGCCTACTCTTGGTGGATCTGTTATTATAACATCTGGTCGGCCATGTTGTTTAAAAAAATCATCATTACAAATATCAATTACATCGCCAGCAAAAAAATGTGCGTTGTTAATGTTGTTTCTACTTGCATTAACTTTTGCATCATCAATTGCCTCTTTTATAACTTCTACCCCAATAATTTTTTTTGCTTGTTTACTTACAAAAATACCAATACTGCCTGTGCCACAGTATAAATCGTAAACTATTTGAGTGCCATTTAGTTCAGCAAAATCTTTTGTAATGTTATACAACACCTCTCCTTGTTGTGTATTGGTTTGAAAAAAAGATTTAGGGCCAATATTATAACTGTAAGTATCGCCATCATTTGTTGTTAGTTGTTCGGTTGCAAAACCTTTTCCAAAAAAAGTTTTGGGCGATAGGTCGCCAATACTATCATTAAGTTTAGAATTTACAGTATACACTAAAGTTGTAATTTCAGGAAATTGCTTAAGCATATACCCCAACAATCCATCAATCATGGTTTTATCTTCATAGGCAATGATTACGTTTACCATAATATCGCCAGTGGTAAGCATACGAACCATTAAGTTTCTTAGCCAACCTTCGTGAAATTTTATATCGTAAAATGGATATTCATTTTTTAAACAAAAATCTACCACTGCATTTCGTATTGCATTTGTTGGTTCTTCTTGCAAATGGCACTCGTTAAGATGAACCACTTTTTCAAAAAAACCCTTTGCATGAAAACCAGCAAATCCTTTTTGGTTGGCTAAGCTGTTAACAGCATTACTTCTTAAATCTTGAAACGAAATGTATTGTTTGGTACTAAAAGTATATTCTACTTTGTTACGGTATCGTTGAGTTTTTGTAGCACCAACTATTGGCAAAAGTTCTGGAAGTTTTACATGGCCAAATCGCTGTAAATGATCTACAACTTGTTGTTGCTTATAGTTTAATTGGTGCTCGTAAGGTAGCATTTGCCAATGGCAGCCACCACAAACACCAAAATGTTTACAAAAAGGATCAACCCTATCTTTACTGTAAGTTTTAAAAGCTATTGGCCAAGCTTCGGCCCACGACTTTTTGTTTTTGCCCAATTGTATATCAACTACATCGCCAGGTACACATTGCTCCACAAAAATTACTTTGCCATCAACCTTTGCAATGGCTTTACCCTCAGCTGCATAATTTGTAATTAATACATCTTGAAGCACCACTTGTTTTTTCTTTTTTTTCACGTGGCAAAAGTATATTAATTAGTGGCTTTATCCTCCATCTTGACAGAAACATTTGAAAGCTAAAACTACAATTTAAAGCAACAAATAGTTAATCTGCAGTTGCATAACAAACTTATTTTTAATGATAATACGCTTTAGTATTGCAAAATGACAGTTACTTTGTAAAAAATTTTATTATGACTAATAAAATATTGCTCTTTATTGTATCATTTTTTTCAACTGTTGTATTACAAGCACAAACCATAAAAACAGATGCTTATACTTTATCGGTAAACAAACTTTTTATTTCACAAAGTAGCAATGTTTTAAACGTACAAAATATAAGCTCTACTGCTGATGTTATTGATGTTTCAAAGCCTTCTATTATTACATTACAACCATTGGCAATTGCTTTAAATAACGCTAGCCCTTTTATAACTTTTGCAATTAAAACTACAGAAATTGTAGGAAACAGAAACAATACATCAATAGAAGTTAGGTTTGGAAAAGAAATAAACAACTTAGGCACTTGGAAAAAGCTAGAAACTTACAGCCATAATACAGATAGCAGCCATTACAATACATCAGAATTATTGTATTTGGAAAACGATATTAAATTTTATCAGCTAAAAATTACCACCAATAAAAGTTTAGGTAATCATTTATTTTCTAGTATCGATGCCCATTTTTTTAGTCCAGGCCACACACCCACCAATATTATTGCAGAAGGTACAAATGGAGGGCCTACAACAAGCCCTTTAAGTTGCAATTGTGCCATACCAAATTATATTACAAGAACACAATGGGGGCATCCACAGGGGCAAACTTTACCAGGAGCTTCAACAACTAATGTTACACATTTAATAGTGCATCACTCTGATGGTAGTAATACAAGCAGCGACTGGGCAGCAACAGTTAGGGCAATAAGAGATTTTCATGTAAACACAAATGGTTGGGCAGATATTGGATATAATTTTTTAGTTGCTCCCGATGGTACTTTGTTTGAAGGAAGAAGAAGCAACAACACAGATGTAACAGGTGCACATTTTTGTGGATTTAATGCTGCTACAATGGGAGTTTGTATGTTAGGTTCTTATACAAGTGTAAATATAACCAACACTGCAAAAAATACCTTGGTAAGAACTTTGGCTTGGAAGTGTTGTGATAAAGGAATTGATCCCCTAACTCAAGCACTACATTCATCTAGTAATTTAAATTTAAATAGAATAAGTGGTCATAGAGATGGTTGTGCAACTAGTTGCCCAGGCAATACATTTTACCCAAACTTACCAACTATAAGAACCGAGGTTAGTGGTTATATAAATAATGGATGCAACCTTACAAGTATTAGAACTATAGAAGGATTAAAAGAGTTTAACATTTATCCCAACCCATCTACAACGGGTAATTTTGAAATTAGTTTAAAACTTTCGACACCTAAAAAATTCAATTACAGAATTGTAAATGCTGCTGGTAAAACCATTTTTACTGCTGCAACAAAAACTATTGCAGGAAGTTACGTAGAAAAATTACAGCAACTACAAAAATATCCTGCTGGATTGTACTACTTAGAACTATCATTTAACAATCAAACTATTGGCAAAACTTTAATCAAATAATTTATGTTTTCTACAAATTTAGTTTCTGCTAATGAGGATGAAGTTATAGAAACTACAACACCCAAGTGGTTAGTATGGGTTGCAAAAATTATATCGTATGTGTTTCATCCTTTATTTATTCCTGGTTATGTTTTTTTATTTTTAACCATATATTTCCCTTTTGAGTTTGCTGGAATTACCAATTTTAAACTCAATTTAAAAATTTTTTCAGTTTTTTGGATGACTGCATTTTTTCCTGCATTTGCTGTATTTTTATTATGGAGACTAGGATTTAGCAGTAGCATTTATTTGCGTACACAAAAAGAAAGAATCATTCCTTATTTTATCACCATGTTTTTTTATTGGTGGATGCATTATTTAAGCAAAAACCAACCCGATCAGCCCGTGGTTTTACAATTTTTTTATCTAGGAATATTTTATACAACCATAGTTGGTGTAATACTTAATAATTTTTTTAAAATAAGTATGCACACCATTGGCACTTCAAGTGCAGCAACTGCAATTATGTTAATGGCATGGTTTTACCAAACCGATATAGGTATTGCTATTGCATTTTTTGTATTGCTAAATGGGTTGGTTGCCACGGCTCGTTTTATTTGTAGCAACCATACACCCCTAGAAATTTATAGTGGTATGGGTTTAGGAATTGTAGCACAAATTGTTGCTTACTTAGTTGCTATGTAATACATTATTGCATGTTAATATTCGTCAATTATTTGAGCAATCATTTTTTCTATACTTTTTCGTATGTTGGAGGCAGTGGTTGTATGATTGTTTACCAACACGCTAAATATTAATACTTCGCCTTTTTTAGTAACTAAAAAACCACTTAAAGCTACGTTATTGCTTAGTGTGCCTGTTTTTGCAAAAATGTTTCCTTGGTAATTAGTATACAGGCCTTTTAGGGTACCTTCATTTCCGGTGGCAAAAATATTTTTAATTCTATCCCAGCTAACTTCTTGCTTCATTTTATCTAATACAAATACAAAGTCTTCTGGCGAAAATAAATTGTATCTACTCAAACCACTACCATCAACCCATTTTGGTTTTTGTGGTAAAGCAGCCAAATCAGTTTTAAGCGTTGTAGTAATTATTTTATCATCATTTAAAACTCCAAATTTTGCGTAACTGCTCATTAGCAACAACTGCTCAGCAAAAAAATTATCGCTTTCGTGCATCATAATTTGTAACACACTATCGGTAGAAATATTGTATAAATTTTTAGCAATATTTTTATTGAAGTTTAGCCCAGGAAAAACAGGTTTGCCAATAGCTTCACTTAGCAAATTACATGCAAATTGTAAACCTTCTTTGGTTTTAGGATTTTGAGTTGAAAAAGTAATGTACTTAGGATTATTGTTTTTACCATTAGATATTAAAAAATCGTTGCTAGCAAGTTTTCTGGTAATGTCGAAGCCTTTTAAACTTGTATTTTCAATTGTGATGTTTTGTTTAAAATAATTTGGAATACAAGCATATTCTGTACTATCTTTTGTGAACTTTACAGTATTTCCGTACAATGGCAAAAAGCTGCGTTCGGCCATATAAGTTGCCTCGTAATCGTCCCAAGCCCACCCAAATCCTAAACCTTCTGCCTCAAAATAATTGTTGTGCAAGTAAATTTTTTTAGATTGATGTTTTAGGAAGTTTATTGTTGGTTGATGCACAAAATCTTGATGCATGTTTATAGGATTGCCCACACCCAAAACGTGAATGCTTGTATCTGTTTCGTAGTATTGAATGCTTAGTAAGCTGTCGCCCAAATTTTTTAAACTGGTATAACAAGTAATTATTTTAGTATTACTTGCTGGTACAAATAACTTGTTGCTTTGGTGTTGCAACAAAAAACTTTTTGAACTTGGTTTGTATAAAGCTACCCCAAAATGGGCATTGGCAAAGTTGCTATCATTTAAAAGATAATGTAAGGGAGAGGTTTTGCTTATTTTTTTAGTTGAGGAGCATGCAGTAAATAATAAAATACTAGGGCTAACCAACAAAATATTTAAGATGAATTTCCTCATAATTATTTTTTAAAATAATATAACTATTGTTTTTACTAATGAATTCTATCTCCCCTTAATTCAATACTATCAATTATTTCAATTTCATATTTAAGCCATTCTGCCCAGCGTTTTCTTACAACTTGTTTTGGCATATAGTGCTCTGCAAGGGTAATAAACAAGGTATAGTGTCCTGCCTCACTTTCCATAAACATCCTATAAAATTTCCTTAGGTATTCATCTTCTAACCCTTCGCTCAGTCTTTTAAATCGTTCACAACTTCGAGCTTCTATTAAAGCCATGGTAAGCAAGTGGTCTAAAAATCTTCCCTCTTCGCTACCACCTCTTTGTTGAAAATCAATAAGTTTGTTTACATAAACATCTTTGCGTTGCTTGCCTAGTTGCAATCCTCTTTTTTTAAGCTCTTGCAACACTAGCCTAAAATGCCCCCACTCTTCTGTAACAATTGGGGCTAATTCTTCTACCATTAATTCTTTATCGTTGTATCGTTGTATTAAAGATATGCAAGTAAGTGCTGCTTTTTGTTCGCAATAGGCATGGTCTGTTAATATATCTTCTATACTAATTGCAGCCAAATCAACCCATCGTGGATCTGTTGGTAATTGTAATCCTAATATATTTTTTGTATGTATACTTAATGTTTCTTTTTCTTTCATATAACACAATGGCCATTAATATTTATTACTTTGGTAACTGCGAATAAAGATAAATTGCTAGTTCTGCAATTGCAACAAAGTTTTATTTTAAAACATATCTTAAAGCAATTCCACCCCAAGTATTGCCTACAAAACCTATGTTACTTGTAAAACTAAAGTTGGGCAAATAGTCAATTGATATGTTTATAGGAGCATTTTTTATTTTATAATCTAAGCCTATAGCCCCAACTATTCCAATAGCTACAACACCGTTGTAATTGCTTTTGTTATAAAAGTTAACATTAGCACCTGCACCATAATACCATTGCAGGCCATCTGCATTTTTAATGTCGTTATGTATTTGGGCCAAAGCTTGTAAGCTTAATCCTGAACTATGAAAAAAAGCTATTCCTTCGAAGGCTAATTTATCGTTTACAAACATTTTATAGGTAGGGGCAAGTGCATAGCCAGCTCGTAAACCAACTGCTGCATCGTAATTATTTTTTTGCGAAAAGCCATTAACTGCAAATACAATTGCAATTGTGATAATACTTATTTTTTTCATGATTTATAATTTATGTTTTTAAATTTATTTGCTCAGAACATCATTAATAGTTTGCTATTTGATAATACAATGCAACTACTTAAAATCCAAGTTTGTTGGCTAGTCTGTTTAATTCAATTTCGCTAAGTTTTGCTGCAAAGCTTAGGTTTATAAATCTAAAAGAAGCTTCTTCAAAACTTCTTTGTGCCTCTCTAAGTTCAATAATGGTAGCTTGCTGTAATTCAAACCTTTGTACAGTTAATTGAACCAAGCTAGCACTTAGTGCAACATTTTTTTGTTGTAATGATAGTTGATCTAAGTTGTTGTTATAATTGTTGAAGGCTCTTACTGCTGCGGTTTGCAAGTTATTTAATAATTGTTGTTGCTGTATTTGACTGTTTTTTATATTCAGTTTAGCTATTTGTTCTTGTTTTTTTACAACGCCGCCGTTATATAAAGGCAAAGCCAAGCCAACACCTATAAATGGTCCATAGTTTTGATTCAAAAGCAACTGGCCACCATTGGCTTGGTTTCTATTAAAATTTATACCAGCATTAGCTCTTAATGTAGGCAATCTCAAAGTGTGTGTTTCTTTTTCTAGTAGTTCATTAATTACAATTTGTTGCTTTGCAGTTAACATATCTGGGTTTTGCTGCAAGGCATCAATAACTTGAGTTAAAGTTAGTTTTGCATCTATACTTATGGTGTCTTTAATATTTATACTGCTATCTGGATTTAGGTTTAAGGTATTTAATAAATTTATTTTACTTTGTTGAAGTAGCAGTTGTTGTGATTTTAAATCTTGTAGCCTAGCATTAACATCAATTTCTGCCTGAAAAACATCAGCATTGTTTGCAAGTCCAATATCTTTTCTGGTTTTTATAATTGATAGTCTTTGCTGAGCAACCTCAATATTTTTTTCAATTGTTCTAATAAAGTATTGTTGCCTTACAACATCAAAGTAATTTACATGTACAGCTGCAATGGTATTTTGTATTTGGGTATTGAGTTGTTGTTTATTGAGTTGTTCTATTTCAGCAAGTCTTTGTTTTGTAGTTTTTATTCTATACCCATTGTATAGTACAATATTGCCTTGTATGTTGGCATTTAAAATATTGCTTGTTGCACCGTTTCTGCTAAGTTTTGTTCCTGTATTTAATTCTTGATTAATATTTACTACACTTTCTTGATTAGATATGTTTGCAGTAATTACAGGCAATCCGCCAGCAATGCCATTGTCGTTGTTAATGTTTGCAATAGCTACATTATTTTTGGCAATTTGCAAGGTAAAACTATTTTGCAAAGCAATGTTTACAGCATCTTTAAGTGTTAATACTTGCTGCGATAAAGATACTTTGCTGATTAGTAAATAACTAACTATAACACAAACTTTATTCATATTGTACAAAAGTAGAAAGTAAAGCCTAAGTAAATATTGTTTTTTTACATTTAAACTAAAAAGCTTAAAACTATTTGAGGTATAAGTTTAGATTAATAGTTTATCTTTTTTATACAACAGCGAATACTGTACAAAAAAACTTAAATAAAAAAATCTTGTAAAACTTACATAAACTCCCTTAATATTGCACTTCAAACATGGTTTTTCCATCCCTTTAGCTTCAATTTAAAGCATCATCCACATTTAAATTTGATTTTTATTTTTCACATAAAAGCTTTTTAACAATATTTTCTTGATTTATGACATATGACATTTTGCAGTTAAACGACATGCTTAAAAGCGAACTCCTTGATCTTGCAGCACAACTAAACATTAGCAACGCTCAATCGCTAGAAAAACAAGATTTAATTTATAAAATTTTAGACAAACAGGCAGTTACAAACTCTAATTCAGAAACGGAGGAGCAAGCTAATAAAAAAGCTAAGCCCAAAAAAGCAACAACAATAAAAGCAACAACTGCAAATATTGTAGAAGAAGCAGAAGTTGTAGAACCAACTGTACAAGATGAAAAGGAGAATTCTAAAAGTGATATAGCAAAAAAGCCTAAACGCACTCCTTTAAAATCTAAAAAAATAACTGAAAACACTCCAGAAATAATTGCTCCTAAAGAAGAAGTTAAAGATGGAGATATATTAACTGATGAAAATTATAAAGACGACAGCGAGCCAATGGAAATGCTTGGGTTAGCAAGTGCCTTGTTAGCTGCAACCAACGATTTTGAAGCAGCCGCAAATAAAAAAGTAGTTCCAAAAATTATACCACCGCCACCACCACCTCCTCCTGCTTTTAATGTAGAGTTTGATGGAATAATTACTAGCGAAGGCGTTTTAGAAATGATGCCTGATGGATATGGCTTTTTGCGTAGTAGCGACTACAACTACTTAAGCAGCCCAGACGACGTGTATGTATCCTCTTCACAAATAAAATTATTTGGTCTAAAAACAGGTGATACTGTTGCAGGAAGTGTACGCCCACCCAAAGATGGCGAAAAATATTTTGCCCTCTTAAAAGTAGATTTTATTAATGGTAAAAAACCAGATGAAGTAAGAGATAGAATACCATTTGATTACTTAACGCCTCTTTTCCCTTACGAAAAACTAAACTTATATACAACCCCAACCAATTACAGCACTAGAATAATGGATTTGTTTACACCAATTGGTAAAGGGCAACGTGGCTTAATTGTAGCACAACCAAAAGTGGGTAAAACAATACTTTTAAAAGAAGTTGCAAATGCTATTGCTGCAAACCACCCTGAGTGTTACTTAATGGTTGTTTTAATTGATGAACGCCCAGAAGAGGTAACAGATATGGAACGTAGCGTACGTGCCGAAGTATTGGCAAGTACTTTTGATGAGCCTGCTGATAAACATGTACGTGTTGCTAATATTGCACTACAAAAAGCAAAACGTTTAGTAGAATGTGGCCACGATGTAATAATTTTATTAGATAGTATTACTCGTTTAGCACGTGCCTATAATACAGTAACACCTGCAAGTGGTAAAGTACTAAGTGGTGGGGTTGAGGCTAATGCCATGCAAAAACCAAAACAATTTTTTGGTGC
>JBMLOR010000129.1:0-1351 GCA_049242865.1 Chitinophagaceae bacterium
CGATTATTGGGCTAATTGTATGGCTAATTTTTTTATTGAGATTTAATGTTTTTAAACGTTTTGGAAACATCACAGCAATAGGAAGATTAAGTGTATTTTGGTTGTATGTTATTAGCTGTATAATAATTGTAGCAAGTTGCTTTGTACCAAGTGTAGTCGAAACTTTAAGAGCCAATAATTCATTTAAAGAAAAAGAGTTAATAAACGATTTAAATACTATAAATACAAGTATTTGCAGGTTGGAATATGATAGTTTAAGTAAAGTTTGGAACAGAAATGTTTATCAAGCTTTTGACTATTATTTATCAAAAAAAGATACTGTAATTACTTTAGATGAAAATGAAAAACTACGAAAATACTATGATAGCGATATAACAGTTCCAGCTGTGGATGAACCTTATGCAAATGATGTTGTTGAAAGCTATAAATTGGATGATGAAGAGTATAGAATTAACAGCACAACCTACTATGAACTATTAAAAAAAGTAATTCAATCCGATAGCAGCATAAAAATAAACGATTCAACTTATGCGTTGTACACCTGCCCAGCTTATAAAAAAGTTAATATAAAAAGTTATGGTTCTATTATTGATGATAGCTGCTTTAATGATACAGATTTGTTCCACCATATTTTTCAATTTCCTAAACCGATTGATAAAACCAAAGAATGGAATACATTAAAACCATTACTAGAAAAATATAGTTACGAATATGGAAGTTTACATCAATACAAGCCCCCAGTATTTAAAGATTACGACACTATTTATCATGATAGATTGCAAAAAAGATATACTATTTATACAGTAGAGAATAATTTTAGAAACATTGTAGAAAGAAAATATAGATATAGTAGTAGAGACGATATAGAATTTTTTGTAAGATTTATTTTATATCCCTCTTTAATTTTTAGCTTACTACTTTTTGTATTTAGGCACAGTACCATAAAAACTTTTTTCTTAAGTATTTTATCGGGCTTTTTACTATTAATCATTGCAGCTATTATTACAGCATTTAGTAGTTATGGCAATAATGAGGTTACTGTTTTTGCTATGATATTCTTTTACTTACTATTATTTTTGGTTATTTCTATTACTACATTTCAATCAAAAAATAGAACAGCCTGGCAAGGCATTGGAATAAATTTATTTACTTGGATGAGTTATTTTTTACCATTAATTCTTGTATCGTTTTATTATAGCTTAGTAAAAGTGCCCTACTATTTAGACCAAAAAGCAAGAGAAGTATTTAGCGAGCAACGCATGGTTAACTATCTTATTGCTGAAGCTGTATGTCCTGTTTTATTTTCAATTTTATTAGTTACTTTCATTTATAAATTGTATCGAAAATGGTA
>JBMLOR010000130.1:0-1123 GCA_049242865.1 Chitinophagaceae bacterium
ACAAACAAATTGGTATCTCTTGTGCCTCCATTATTTCTATTGCTAGCAAAAATGATTTTTTTACCATTTGGGCTAAACATTGGAAAAGCATCAAAGCCTTTGTCACGGCTAATTTTAGTCATGCCATTTCCATCTAAATCTATCATATACATATTAAACGGAAATCCTCTTTTATATTCATGATTGCTACAAAAAATTATACGTTTACTATCAGGGGTAAAGTTAGGTGCCCAATTAGCTTGTTTTAGATTTGTAATTTGCTTGGCATTACTGCCATCGGCATCTGCAATCCAAACTTCCATATTGGTAGGTGCAACCATACCATCTTTTAATAAACTTTTATAATCTGCAATTTCAGCATCAGTTTTTGGACGGCTAGCTCTCCAAACAATTTTTTTACCATCAGGACTAAACCATGCACCTCCATCATAACCAAGTGTATTGGTAATACGTTTTTCTTTCATAGTTTTTAAATCCATGATATACAATTCTAAGTCTCCATCTTTATCACTACAATAAATCATTTTTTTACCATCAGGGCTAAGTGTAGCTTCGGCATCATATCCTTTTGCTGTAGTTAGTTGTTTTACGATTTTTCCATCTAAAGTAGCCATAAAAATATCATAGCTATCGTATAAAGGCCAAATGTATTTATTGCCATATTTAGCTCTATCTACAGCAGGTGGGCAAGTATCAGCTCCTAAATGTGTACTTGCATAAATAATGTGTTTACCATCAGGTAAAAAATAGGCACAAGTTGTTCTTCCTTTACCTGTACTCACTAATTTGTAAGTAAATTTTTCGTTGGGTTTGGTGGGAACTTTTCCTACAAAAATTTGGTCGCATAGCAATCCATCTTTTGGGTTTGTTCTTTGAAAAATGATGTGTTTGCCATCGTAACTCCAATAGGCTTCGGCATTATCACCTCCAAATGTTAATTGACGAATATTTTTAAAATGTTTTTCTTGGCTATATAACAAACTATCATTAGTGCTTTGTGCAGTAGCATGTATCAATAATCCAAAAACTAGTATAAGCGTTACAACTTTTTTAATCATTTTTAAAGTATTTGTTAAAAATATGCTGCAAAGCTAGTGTTTTGAAGTTTTGCAAATTGTAATAA
>JBMLOR010000130.1:1133-5773 GCA_049242865.1 Chitinophagaceae bacterium
AGAATAGTTTGCACTTATTTTCGCCTCATGAAAAAATGTTTGTTTATTATTTTACTAAGTATAGTTGCTAGTTGTAACAATAGCGATAATACCAAAAAAAATGTTGCAGATACTTTAAATGATTTAACGCCATATCTACAAGCACAATTAAAAGTTGCAGATACAGCTACAGATGTAAATAAGTTGTTGGCTATTGTAGATGTTTTAGATAGTGCTAATAAAGTAAGCCAAGCTATTGATGTAATGAACAAAGTGTTGGCAAGCGATAGTTTAAACAGTAATTATTGGCTAAGAAAAGGTCAGTTATTAAAACAAACTACCGACACTCCACAAGCTATAAAAATGTTTGAATATGCCACAAAAATTTATGCAGATGCTCCACAATTGATGGAATGGGCAAATTTATTGGCAGAAACTAAGAACCCTAAAACTTTACAAATTACTAGAGTTTTAAGAAACAATAATCCATCTAAAAAGTATGATGCACAGGCAAATTTTTTTGATGGAGTTTACTATGCAAAAACAAATAATATAGACTTGGCATTAAAAAATTTTAATGAGGCCATTTCAAGAGACTACTTATTAATGGATGCCTACTTAGAAAAGGGCTATTTGTTTTACGCTCAAAAAAAATATGCCGAAGCTTTAGAAGTGTTTAAGCAAGCTACCACAGCAAATCTTAGATATGCCGATGGATATTATTGGCAAGCCAAATGTATGGAGGCTTTAGGAAAAACTACGGAAGCCATTGAATTATATAAGCAATCCTTAGTTTTAGATAAATCAATAGTTGAAGCAACTGAGGCTTTAAATAGATTGCAATAGTTTAAAGTTTAAAAGCTTTTGCCCTAGTATAATGTAATTTGTTTAATTATTTGATAGAGCTGATGTTGAACTTTTTTTGCTTCATATTTTAATGTTTTTTGTGTATTCAATTTGAATATCGAAATAAAAAGTACCAACTTTTTCACTTTTGCCTTTTTTCAACTCCTTATTTTATTATTTTCGCCCACATTTTAAACTAAACATCAATGAATTTTAAAAAATTAAACAACATTACGGGTTGGGTAATTTGTGCGATTGCTTGTACTGTGTATATCCTTACTGCTGAGGCAGGTGGTAGCCTTTGGGATTGTGGTGAGTTTGTGAGTTGTGCTTATAAACTTCAAATTCCACACCCTCCTGGAGCTCCTTTATTTGTATTATTGGGTAGATTTTTTATCATTCTATTTGGCGATAATCCATTAACTGCTGCAAAAGCTGTAAATATTATGAGTGCTGTGGCAAGTGGATTTACCATACTTTTTTTATTTTGGACCATCACACATTTTGCTCGCAAAATAATGGGTTTGAAAGCTACAGACAGTCTAACTAGTTTTCAAGCATTTAATATTTTAGGTGCAGGTGTAGTAGGGGCTTTAGCTTATACTTTTAGTGATAGTTTTTGGTATAGTGCAGTTGAAGGTGAGGTTTATGCTTTGAGTAGCTTTTTTACAGCAATTGTATTTTGGGCAATTTTTAAATGGGAAAATGCTCTTGATGAATTTGAAAGTGGCGTAAACACAAGTTTTCATCCTGATAGATGGTTGGTGTTTATATTTTTTATGATGGGCTTAAGTATTGGTGTTCACTTATTAAACTTACTTGCAATTCCTGCTATTGTAATGGTGTATTACCTTCGTAAGTATCAAACATTCGACCTTAAAACTATTCGTAAATATTTTATTTGGGTAGTAATAATAGGTGGTTTAGTGGGTATGATAGCTGCAGCTTGGGTAAGTAATGGAGAGAAGAATGTAATTCTTGAGCGTTATCCAAACATTGCAGAACAAGGTATTGATCCAGGAAGCACAACACTAGCTAGCATTTGCTTTTTAGGTGCAGCCTTGGCCATTGGATTTTTATATTTAATTGAGGCTTTAGTACCTAAAGACAAAAAATCATATTACGGGGGGATGTTTATTTTCTTTGTAATTGGTTGTGTGATTACAGGTTTTACTCAAGTTGCAGTAATACAATATACCGTAAAATTTGCTGGTGCTTTTGATAGAACTTTTGTAAACAATTTTCATTTACCATTTTTTGCTGGTTTTACTACATTTTTTATTGTTTTAGCAGGTGCTATTTGGTATGGATTAAAATTTGCTGCTAAGAAAAACTGGCAATTAATGCGTTTGGGTTTGTGGTGTGTTGCATTTGTACTTATTGGTTACAGTACTTACGTAACTACTATGATAAGAAGTAATGCCGACCCTGTAGTTGACATGTACAATGTTGATAATCCTGTAAGTTTAGTGGGTTATTTAGGTAGGGAGCAATATGGTGATTTTCCATTATTATATGGTCAAAAATTTAATGCTCGTCCAGTTACAAATATGGAAACTGGAAATAAATATCGTAAAACTGCAAAAGGTTATGAATACGCAGGAAAAGATAGTAAGTATGTTTTCTTGCCACAAGATAAAATGGCATTTCCACGTATGTGGGATATCAGCAATGATCAAAACCACGCCGACTATTATGCTTATTATTTAGGAATTAATAAGTACCAAGACAAACAAACTGGTGAATTAAAATATGATGATGAAGATGGTGCAAGACCAAACCAAGTAGATAATTTCAAGTATTTCATGGGTTATCAGTTTAATTGGATGTATTTTAGATATTTCATGTGGAATTTTGCTGGAAAGCAAAACGATGTGCAAGGTGTTTTTGATGGCAATGTAAGAGATGGTAATTGGATTTCTGGAATTCCATTTATTGACAATGCTTTGTATGGAGATCAAAGTAAATTGCCAGATACTATAAAAAATAATAAGGCTAATAATAAACTGTATTTACTTCCATTTTTATTAGGTTTCTTAGGCTTTTTCTATCATGCTTCACGTAAAGGTGGTGATGCTTTTGTAAACTTTTTGTTGTTCTTTTTTACTGGTTTTGCCATTGTAATTTATCTTAATCAACCAGGTTATCAACCACGTGAACGTGACTATGCTTATGTGGGTAGTTTTTATGCATTTGCAGTTTGGATTGGTTTAGGCGTTATGGCGGTTTCAAACTTTATTCAAAAAGGTGTAAAAGGAGCTGCAGGTGCAGCCTTAGCTTCACTACTTTGCTTAGTTGCTGTTCCAGGAATTATGGCACAACAAGAATGGGACGACCATGATAGAAGCAAAAAAACAATTGCAAGAGACTTAGCTAAAAATTACTTAGAATCTTGTCCGCCAAATGCTGTATTATTTTCATTTGGTGATAACGACACTTATCCATTGTGGTATGCACAAGAAGTTGAAGGTATTAGACCAGATATTAGAGTAATTAATTTTAGTTTACTAGGAATAGATTGGTACATAAACCAATTGAGATACAAAGTAAATAACAGCCCTGCGATTGATGTGATTTTTAATGAAGAGCAAATTAGTGGTGGTAAAAGAGATTATGTAAGCTACAAGCCAAATCCTGCAAGTCCTGAAAATAAAGTAGTTGATTTGTACGACATGCTAAAAAATTATGTTGGAAGTGACGATCCATCAAAAATGGATGGTTCAAGAGGGGATGATGGTTTCAATACTTTTGCTAATAAAAATGTGTACATTCCTGTTGATAAGGCAACTGTTTTAGCAGATAAAAGCTTTAAAGGCACAGAAGCATTTGAAGATAGTGTTAAGTTTAGCATTAGCAAAAATGCCATTTATAAAAACGATTTAGCTGTTTTAAGTATTTTGGCAGCTAATAAATGGAAACGCCCTATTTGCTTTACAAGTTATTATGGTGGAAGAGAAGGTTTAGGATTTGATGAGTATTTAAGAAAAGAAGGTATGATTTATCGTGTTGTTCCGTTTAAAAATCCTACTATACAACAAAGATTTGGCATAAACATAAACATCGATGGCATGAAAGATGTGATGATGAACAAATTTGCTTTTGGAAATTGTCAAATTCCAGGTGTATTTTTTGATGAAGAAAACCGCCGTCATTTATTAGCCATACGAAGTGCTTATGCTGATTTAGCACAAGCTTTAGCAACCGAAGGAAGAAAAGAAGAAGCTAAAAAAGCATTGGATAAAGCAGATAGCATGTTAAACCAAACTAATTTCCCTTATGGTTTAGTAAGTAGAGGAAACATGCACAATTCTTCGAGTTTAAGATTTTTAGAAGCTTGTTATAGTGCAGGACATTTAACCCTAGCTAAAAAAGTTAAAGATGCTTTGATGGTTGAATTAAATCAGGAAAAAGCTTACTATAAAAGTTTAGGCAACACTCGAAAAGGTGAAAATATGGCAGCTGATTTACAAGAAACTGAGGAAACGATTAGGAAAGTAGAGAATGCTGAAAACATTTATAAAGCAATGAATAACATGCCAATTACTCCATCTGGAAAGGATACTGGTAAATAATAGAAGTTGCTAATTGAAATAACAGAAGAGGCCGTCGCTTTGCGACGGCCTCTTCTGTTATTGATTAAGTGAACCTAAAATTTATTATAATTTAGGCTTATAAGGTTTAAAATTATTCTACACCAGAATCTGTTGCTATTCCTTTGTATTTTGGATCATAATCTACCATCCATTCAATACCAAATTTATCTCTAAACATGCCAAAATAAGAACCCCAAGGACTGTCGCCAATTGGCATTTCAA
>JBMLOR010000130.1:5873-7220 GCA_049242865.1 Chitinophagaceae bacterium
TCTAACCTTCCTTTTCGTTTTACAATGTTTTTATAATCCCATTGAATTTTTTGTGCTTTTTCGAGCCAACGATTTACATCAGTAATATTAATTTCAACAACGCTATTGTAAAAAATGGAAGCATCTTTAAATTTTCCACCTAGTACATTCAAACTTTCTTCAACAAAATCGGCACCACTCCAAAACATTAGTCTAATCCCTTTTTTTTGTTTACTGTAACCAACAATTGGGTTTCCATCTAAAAACCAAACAGGATGACCATGCCAAATTTTATTTTCAGCATTTGTGAGTTTTTTATCAAAAGTATGGAAAAGTAAATCGCAAATTTCTTTGTCAGCTAGTATAAACTTATCGTTGTATTTCTGAATGTCACTATTCATTTTTAGTAAATTAGTATCAACGAGTAAACTTACATTTTATTTGAATATTATGCAGTAGTGAATTTATTTAATAGCCACTTCAAACATAGTATTCCAATTTTTGCCTGTAATAAAAAAAGTATTTGATTTTTTATTGTAAGCAATGCCATTCATTTCTGCTTTTTGATTTTGAGGTATAAACTGATTTACTAAATTGCTAAAATCGATTTTTTGAACTACCATTTTCTTTTGTAAATCAATTTTAATGATAGTATTGGTTTGCCATAAATTGGCATATAAAAATCCATTTACATATTCTAATTCATTGATGTTGGCTACTGGTCCATTTTCATCAAAAATAGCAATTACATTTTCTTCGGCAAAGGTGGTTGCATTTCTAATGCTAATATTATTAGAGCCATTACTCATCATAATTTTTGAGTCATCATTAGTCATACCCCAACCTTCGCCTTTATAACTAAATTCTCCAATTTGTTTTAATGTTTTTGGGTCGAAAATAAAACCTTTTTCTTCCTTGTAGGTAAGCATAAAGGCTTTGTTGTTGATGATGGTTAAACCTTCGCCAAAATATTTTTTATCGAGTTTAGTTTGTGAAATAGGTAAGCCTGTTTGTTGATTTATAATTGAAATGCAACTTTTGCCACTATAATCAGCATCACCAACAGATTCATACAATAAACTGTCTTTAAACTCCAAACCTTCAATAAAAAAATCAGGGTTATGAGGCCACTGTTTTACTAGAGTGTATGGGGTAGGATTATTGTTGGTTGTAGTATTTTCTGTTGTATTAGTATTGTCTGTTGCATTTGTATTGCTACAAGATGAGATAACTAATAATGTAAAACTAGATATTAAGAAAAGTTTCATAAATTGTTAATTATATACCAAAATAAGTGTTAATGGTGGCTAAAGTAATTACACATTGAATCTAAAATGCATTACATCACCATCTTTAACAATATATTCT
>JBMLOR010000131.1:0-16677 GCA_049242865.1 Chitinophagaceae bacterium
TTACTAAACAATCTCGTAACACTTGTATCAAAACTACAATTATTGGCTCCTGTTACTGTTAACTTAATAGTATAAGTTCCATCTGTATTATAATTATACGTTGGATTTGGCAAATTGCTAGTTGTTGCCACTGTGTTTAATGGACTTTCAAACTGCCAAGCATAAGTACTTACACTGCTGTTGGGTACAAATGCATTGCTAGTGAAACTTGCTGTTCCTGATGCATTTAAACATCCTGTTGGACTAATCGTAAATGTTGCTCTTGGACGTGCCTGAATTGTTATTGGGGCTTTTACACTGTCAAAGCAATCAACACCTGTTGTAAATTTGTAATAAACAGTATCTACGCCATAACCTGCAATTGATGGATTATAAAGGCCAGCAGCATTACTAGCTCCTTTGAAACTGCTAAATACGCCAACTCCAGAAACGCTATTTAATATGTTTGGAGCTGTAAAATTAAAAGGTGCAACAGATTCACAAACATTAGAAACAATTAATGGAGCAATCGATGGTTTTTTACCAAATGTTACAGTTTGTGTTGTATCAAAACTACAACCATTTGATGCAACTGTATTTAAATCAATTTTAAAAGTACCTACATTATAAACATGTGAAGGATTGGATGCAGAACTAATATTTGCTGGTGCATTACTAGGACTTTCAAACTTCCAGTTGTAATTAGAAATGGTGCTTCCTACAACAGAAATGTTATTAGAAAAATTAACTATCCCTGAAGCATCTAAACAACCACTTGGCGAAAATGTAAATATGCCTCTAGGTCGTGCATTGATTTGCAAAGGCAGTTTAACGCTATCAGTACAATTATTGGTAGTTGTAAATCTATAATAAATGGTATCTACTCCGTACGATGCTATACTTGGATCATAACCTCCACTGAGTACATTGGTAAATGCATTTTTAAAACTTCTAAATACACCTGACCCCCCAACTGAATTGGTTACTGCAGGTGTTGCTATTGTAATAGCCCCATTATTTTCACAAATTGAAGCTTGTACTAATGGATTTATTGCTGGCTTTTTACCAAAAATTACATTTTGACTAGTATCATACAAACAACCATTTGCACCAGTAATGGAAAGTTTTATGGTGAAAGGTCCTTCATTGTAATTATAAGTTGGATTTGGTAATGAACTAGTAGTTGATGGTGTGTTAAGTGGACTTTCAAACTGCCACAAATAATTTGCAACAGAAGAACCTGGAACAACAATATTGTTCGTAAAACTAACTAAACCAGTAGTTGGCAAACAGCCATTTGACGGACTAAAACTAAAATTCCCACGTGGTGTTCCCAAAACAGTAAAATGTTTTTTTACACTATCCACACATCCTGTACTTGTGGTAAATACATAATAAATAGTATCTACACCAACCCCTGCTAATAATGGAGAATACAATCCATTAGAAGTAATAGCATTTTTAAAGCTTTTAAATACACCAGTGCCAGTAACACTACCTCCAATACTTGGAGCTGCAATAGTAAATGGTGCAACATTATCACAAATATCTCCTTGAGTTAAAGCACTAATTGCAGGAGCCTTGCTCACCACAATATTTTGCAAAGTATCGAACATACAACCATTTGCTCCTGTTAAAGAAAGCATAGTTAAAAAGGTTCCTTCGGGATAATTGTAAGTTGGATTGGCTAGATTACTCCTTTTTGCAGGATCAACACTTGGACTTTCAAAAAACCAAGAATAAGATAGTACACTACTATTGGGCACATTAATATTTGATGTAAAATTTACTGGTGTAGTAGGCGAAATACAAGTTGTTGATGCAGGAAGGTAAGTAAAGTTTCCTCTTGGCCTAGCAGCAACAGTGATAGGATATTTAGCACTATCTGTACAACTATTAACTGTAGTAAATTTAAAGTAAATGGTATCTGAGCCATAACCTGCGATTGCAGGATTGTAATTGCTCATTGTTGGGTCAACAACACCACCTTTAAAGCTTCTCCAATTTGCTGTTCCTGATACTCCATTTGCAATTGTTGGAGCAGAAATAGCAACAGGAGGTGTGTTATCACATAAAACAGAAACCACACCAATTGTTCCTGTAATTTGAGGCAATCTGTTAAATACTAAATTTTTAGTAGTATCACCAACACAACCTGACGTAGTTACAACAGCAAGTTTAACTGCATACGTACCGTCAGCATTATAATTATGGCTAGCTGTTGAGCCTATTGCCATGTTTGCTGCCCCAGAAGCAGGATCTCCAAAAGTCCAGGTAAAACTAGACACACCAGTCGTTGGCGATGTTGCCGTGAAATTAGCTAAGCCATTTGCTGGCAAACAACCTGAAGAAGCTGTAAAGTCTACATAAGCTTTTGGTGAAACTGTAATTGGTATTTTTATAGTATCTATTATACAAGAACCACCACCAGTAATACTTACAGTGTGTTTTGCAATAAAGTTGCCTGCAGTAGTATAGGTATAACTTTGATTTACATTTGAATTAGCATTTACAACAGACCCTGGCTTTCCATCACCAAAATCCCAATACCAATTATTTATGGTTGCACCAGCTGTTGTATCAGAAAAAGTGACTGTTTGGCCAATACAAATATTAGTTGCCGATGCTCCAAATTTTACATTAACTAAACCTGGAACTGTTACAATTTTGGTTACACTTGCCAACCCACCAATTTCTACAACAAGATCAAGCTTTACACTATTATTACCAGTATTAAGTTTTGCTTTTGGATTTTGCAAAATTGATGTGTCTCCAGGAGCTGAAGAAAAAGTCCATTTCCACTTCAACACCTTATATCCTTCTGCTGTTACAGTTGGCCCGGTAAAAGCTACACTATCACTGCTACAAGCTCCTACTGTAAATGTAAAATTGGCTGTAGGAAATGGTTTTATAATATATTCAATAGAAATATCTTCAATATTTCTACAATCACCTGCACCATATACATCAGATGTTAGCTGAATTGGTATATAATAAGTACCTGCTGTATTAAAAGTATAAGTTCCTGGTAATCTATATCTATAGCTCCATCCACCACCAATTAAAACTGAGTCAACTGGTGTTGGATTATTTTGAAAAACATCTGCACTTGGAGTTAATACAGAACTTAATGTACTCAACTTCCAACGAATGCTTAATGGTTTATAACGAATTAAGGCTCCTATTTCCATAGGAGCATTTACAAACCCAAATGCATGGTTTTTAACTGTATTTCTACTTGTATCGGCACTATTATAAAAATCTGATATTGCATTTAAATTGTTTAAATATGTACCTGCATTATATCCATAACTTTCTGCACCCCCCAAACCATAAGTTACTGCAGTAAATGCTGAATCGCAAGAAATTATACTTTGTGCCTGTGATGCTGCCCAACCTTTTACTACAACTGTATATCGTGTATCTCTTGGATGAACATATTGATGGTTGAATGTTGCTGAATTATCAATTCGTAAACTTGGCACGCCAGCTGTAGGAACAACTATTGTAACATAATTTACATTTATAGCCTCTTTGGTATTTCTATAAAAACCTGTTTTTTTTACCCCTTGCTCAATAGGACTAACATAAATCATTTCAGGGTCTCCAAGTCCATTTAAGCAACCCCCACTCATAAATTGTGCCACCATTATTGGCTTATCAGCTTCAATGAGTTCAGGCTGACTACTTTCGAAATAATAAAAACTATTGGCTTGCAAACCAGTCATTATTACACCATTCCTTCTTACAACTGTAGAAGGGTCTCTTACAACTACTCTATAAGGATTTGTTTGAAAAGTTGAAGCTTGAATATTAGTGCTGCTTGTAGCCTGCGAAAGTGGTGCAAGCAAATATCGTTTACCCCAAGTTTGTTGTGGAAATCCTTGCTGCATGTCATTATCCCTTCCTCCACCACCTCCACAAGCTGTGTTAATGGTTCTACTGCTTCCACTAAATACTGCAATAGGGTTACAAACACCACTACTATTAGCAACCACTTTTACTGTAGTACCTGTTAAATTAACACCATTACCAGCTGCATTAGCTTGTCCTTGCAATTGATAAATTTGGCCTTTATTCAAAGTAACTTGAAAAGGCACTCCTGCAGGTTTTCCAAGTTGAGATGTTTGAGATGGATTAATTTCAATAACAGTATTATTTAATCTAGCAATTACATAAACCCAGTTATAAGAATTTGCAGCATCGCCTTGATTACTGTTTATGGAAGTATAAGCATAGCCCCAACTTTCAATTGGCAATAGCATGGTTGCACCACTCGAAACCCCACCATAAATATGTGCATAAGCAACAATTGGCACATTGCTTGTAATATGAATTCCTTTTTTTCTAAAAAAACCTTCACCTCCATTTCCTGCAGGTGGAGGATCGTTTACTAATCTTGCATCATAGTTTACTCCTGTATTACTTGCAGCTGCATCAACTGTACCCTTTGGAATTGGCCCCCAAGCTAAAGCTGCAGTAGTAAATGTTGCAGCAGGTGTAGCAGGGTTTGCAATATCAATTACGGTATTTGCTGGTATATTATAAGTTCTTCGCCACCATTGACTAGGTAATAAACCACTACTATCTATTTCTATTGTAACTGTTGCAGCTTCTTCTGCACTCAAGTAAATAGTCATATTTTGACTATTATCTGTAGGAAATGTCATGTACTGATGATGACCATACCCTACCCAAAACTCTTTACCCTTATTAGATATATTTTGTGCAAAAATTGCATAACTAGTAAGTAGCAAAATACTAGTTGCGACTAAACGGATTATTTTCTTCATAAATAGTTTGCCAAATTAAGTTTTTTTGTTATTTGCTACAAAAAAGTTTTAAGTATTTGTTAAATTTTAATTTTAAGTGAATTGATTATATACATTTTATTTGCATCGAAAATTTAATTATGCTTTCAAAAGTTACAGTAAAAAGTTGTGCTACCATTGCTAATGTTGTTTGTGGATTTGATGTTTTAGGATTTGCTGTAGATAACCCAACAGACACTTTTTCAATTAGTTATAGCAACAAAAAAGGTGTAACTATCCTTAATAACGACAATTTTAATTTACCCACCAACCCAGATAAAAACATTTGTGGTGTTGCTTTACAAGCAATGTTGCAAGAGTTGCCAAATATTAATGGCTTTACCATTGAATGCAATAAAACCATAAAACCTGGAAGTGGCTTAGGTAGCAGTAGTAGCAGTGCAGCTGGAGTGGTAGTTGCTGCTAATCATTTATTGGGAAACATTTTTACAAAAGAAAAGCTAGTAGAATTTGCTTTAGAAGGTGAAGCCTTGGCAAGTGGAAGTAAACATGCCGATAATATTGCACCTACTATTTATGGTGGTTTTACTTTGATAAGAAATTTAAACCCATTAGATATAATATCAATAGATGCTCCTCCACTTTATGTAAGTATTATTCACCCTCAAATAGAAGTTAAAACATCAGAAGCTCGCAAAATTTTACCTAAAGAAATTCCATTGAAATTGGCTATTGAACAATGGGGAAATGTAGCTGCATTAATTGCTGGTTTACAAAAGCATGATTATCAATTAATTAAACGAAGCCTAATTGATGTTGTTGTTGAGCCTTACCGAAGCCAACTAATACCTCACTACTTTGAAGTTAAAAAAGCTGCATTACAAGCAGGGGCTTTGGGTGGTGGAATTGCTGGTAGTGGACCAACCATTTTTATGTTTAGTGAAACTAAAGATACTGCCTTAAATGTTGAAAACGCCATGCAGCAAGTATATAGCCAAACAACTATTCCTTTTAACACTTATGTTTCTCAGATAAATAAAGAGGGTGTAAAAATTGTTGAGGCATTATAAATAGGCTTCCTGTTCTGCCATCACGTATAGCATTTTTTTTGCCTTTATTTTTTTTATCAAAAGCTTCCATTTCTTTAGTTGGTTTTACTTTTGGTTTGGTAGATGTATCACTAAGCGAAATATCATTTTTTGCAGTTATTGCAGATTTTGGCTGTTTTAATTGTCCTAAAACATACTCTTCTTTTTTAATAACAGCTCCAGTTTCTGTATCAAAATAAGTCCATGTGCCATGTTCAAGTGCATAAGGCGTAACAGGAACTATTTTTTTTTCAATTTTGTTTGGGTCGTATAAATCGTATACATCTACTGTGTCAAATTTTTTTTCAGGGTCTAAGCTTATCCAATACTCTACATGTTCTAACTTGCCATTTTCGAGGTATTGTTGTTTTAAATGTTTTCTTCCAAATTTATATTGCTCTAAAGCAATTAACATTCCCCAAGCATCATATCTACGCCAAATTCCTTCTTTTAAATCATCCTTAAAAATTCCCTCATCCTCTGTTGTAGGATTTCCTCTTAACCCCGGTACATGAATTTTCCATTTACCTTGCTTTTTATCATTCTTATCTATACAATTTATAGTGTCTTCATTACTAGTTAACTCGTATGATTTACATTGAGAAAATAAGACATTAGCATAAACTGAAACAAAAAGCAATAAAAATAATTTGTACATAGTATCAAAAATTTATACAAATAAACAACTAAATCTTAAGCTTGTAAGGTTAATAAGTTGCTAAAATTTACCTTACAATTAATGTTTTTTTGGTTGGAGATTTTACAGATAGTGTAAGACTAACGCCTGGAGAACGAGTAGCAAAATTATAATCTGGCTTAATGTTCATACTTAAATCTTTGCCTACATCAAAATTTTTAAGATGGCCAAAAACAGTGGCATCTGCAACGTTTAAACCCCAAACTACTAAAAACCAAAGTATGCTATAATCTCTATCTCTACGAGAAGCATTTCTCACACTTTGTATTGCATTTAAACCAGCTGTTTTATATTTAGATTCTAGCGAAAAATAATCAGTACTATCAGCTCTTGTTGCACCCAATTGTGCAGCTTTTACCCTTGCATCGTATGCAAACTTGGTTTCTTTATAAACTGTGTTGTTATAAAAAAATGTTATTGTTGGAATAGACAATGCACCATATACTATAGGAATTTTCCAATATTCTTTATTGTAAGCTTGCCCCCAACCTGGTAAAATTAATGACCTTCGAGTAGCTATTTTTGGATCATGTTTTACAAGAGATTTTTTTGCAATTGTTGTAGTATCTGCCTTTGGGTTAATTGTGGAATCGCTAAGCTTATTTAACTGTGCATGCGAAGACAAAACAATCAATATGCTACAGATTAAAACTGTAGAAATCTTAATTAATGCAATTTTTATGTTATTATGATTTTGCAAAACTTTGATTAAAACTAACTTATTACCACATTCATTTGCTCTAAAATTTTGTTGAGTTCTTGCAAACTATAGTACTCCACTGTGATGCTTCCATGCCCACTTTTGTTATGTGCCAACTTAACTTTAGTACTAAAATGAGATGCTAAATTATCTTCAATTTTTTTATACGCTGGAGGCAAATTATTTTTTGGCGTTACATTAACATTTGTCTTTTGCTCCCCATTTTTATAAAGTGTACGAACAAGTTCTTCGGTTTGACGAACACTAAGTTGTTTACTTTTTATTTCACCAAATGCAAATAATTGTCTATCAACTGTATCAATACTAATTAAAGCCCTAGCATGGCCCATACTTAAGCTACCATTACGAACAGCTAACTGTATATCTGGTGGCAACTTTAGCAATCGAATATAGTTTGTAACAGTACTCCTTTCTTTACCCATTCTTTCTGCAACTTGCTCTTGAGAATATTCCAATTCATCCATCATTCTTTTGTAACTCAAAGCAATTTCAATGGCGTTTAAATCTTCTCTTTGTAAATTTTCTAGTAATGCAAGTTCTAAAAGCTCAACATCATTTACTTGACGAATATAAACCGGCACATCTTTTAAACCAGCAATTTTACTAGCCCTAAACCTACGCTCACCTGCAATTAATTGATATTTGCCTGAAGCTAACTTGCTTACAGTAAGTGGTTGAATTATATCATGAATTTTTATAGAAGCTGCTAATTCGCTCAGGGCAGTTTCATCAAAATCTTTACGAGGTTGTTTGGGATTTACAACAATATCATCCAACTTTAAACGAGTGGTAGTAGTGGCCATTTCTACTACTTCTTTTTTAAGTTCGCCAGTAGTAGTTTTTAAATCTTCGTTTATGTTTTGAAGTAAAGAACGTATGCCTTTACCTAGTAATTCTTTATTATTATTTTTGGGAGACACAATTTTTTTATTTATTGATTGTTGATTTGATGATTAGTTGTTGTAATGATTTGATAATTTAAATCAATATTTAATAACTCACAATTCATAATTAATAATTCATAATTATTCAATCACCCTTTCTAAGTTTGAAATTTTAGTAAGATTATTTTTCTGCAAAATTTCTTTTGCTAGATTAAGATAATTAGTACTTCCTTTACTTTCACTATCATATAAAATAACAGGTTTACCAGCACTTGGTGCTTCACTTAAACGTGTATTTCTGTGCACTAAGGTTTGAAAAACTAGTTCATCAAAATGTTTACGTACCTCACTTACTACTTGATTACACAAACGCAAACGACCATCATACATGGTCATTAAAATTCCTTCGATTTGTAAATTAGGATTTAACCTACTCTGAACAATTTTAATTGTGTTGAGTAATTTTCCTAACCCTTCTAACGCAAAAAACTCACATTGTACAGGAATCATCACACTATCAGCAGCTACTAAACTGTTAACTGTAATTAATCCCAAAGATGGAGAACAATCGATGATGATAAAATCATATTTGTCTCTAATAGGCTCAAGTGCTGTTTTTAGTACGTTTTCTCTGTTGGGGTAATTAATCATTTCAATTTCTGCACCAACTAAATCAATATGAGAAGGAATTAAATCTAAATTAGGAACTTCACTTTTAAGTATTACTTCACTTGCAGGTGTACCATTTGCCATGCAATCGTACAAACTTTGTGTAATATTATGTAAATCAAATCCTATACCTGTTGTGCTATTTGCTTGAGGGTCAGCATCAATAAGTAAGGTTTTAAATTCTAAAACTGCCAAGCTAGCTGCTACATTTATTGCAGTTGTAGTTTTGCCTACTCCACCTTTTTGATTGGCTACACCAATTATTCTTGCCATTGTAAATTCTCCTTTTTTAAGATTGGCAAATGTAACAGATTATAAATAATTGGTAGGAGTTAAAAATAATTGTGCAAAATATTCGTAACCAAATTAAACTGAATACTAGTAAAAAATTGATTAAGCCTTTACTACTTTTCGTCCAAAACTTCCTGTTAAGGCTCCAAGCCCACTAAATAAGCCACCAATTATTGCACTAATTGCTATAAGTAACGTGCTATTACCTTTTAACATGAACATATCTGCCATTTTTTGCGACAAAATATGTTGGTTCTGAACATCAATAATTATCATGTTGATTAACCATAAAATAGCAACGCCTAAAAAACCTGCCAAAAATGCTTGTTTGGGTTTTTGAGGTATAACAAATGCAATAATTAAACTTGTAATTACAAAGCCATACCAAGGAAAATTAAATAATCCTATAGCATAAGCTAATAGAGCTGTTAAAAGTAATGCTGTAACAAATTTTAGTCTCATTTATAAAAGTTTATATTTATTGAGTTGTCGAATGTTGCTTTTTAAATGACATCTAATGGAAAATAAGTTTCTAATTCTTGCATCATTTCTTCGCTTCCTACAAAAAAAGGACTACGTTGGTGCAACTCAGTTGGTTGTATGTCTAAAATTCTTTTTTTGCCATTTGTAGCCTTTCCTCCTGCAACTTCAACAATAAATGCAAAAGGGTTACACTCGTACAACAATCGTAATTTACCATTTGGTTTATCTGTTGTTCCTGGATACATAAAAATTCCACCTTTAATTAAATTTCTGTGTACATCTGCTACCATACTGCCAATGTATCTTTGAGTGTATGGTCCACCAGTTGCTGTAGTTTTATGTTGGCAAGCATCGATATATTTTTTTACGCCCAAATCATATCTAAAAAAATGACCATGATTTACACTATACATTTTACCTGTTGGTGGGCATTGAATATTGGGATGACTGAGACTAAACTCACCAATTTGAGGGTCTAAAGTAAAGCCATTAACACCCCTTCGTGTGGCATAAACCAACATGGTACTGCTACCATAAATTACATAGCCAGCAGCTACTTGTTTTATACCTGGTTGCAAAAAATCATCAATGGTACAAGGTTTGCCAAGTGGACTCACACGCTTGTAAATACTAAATATTGTACCTATACTAACATTTACATCAATATTACTACTACCATCTAAGGGATCAAACAAACAAACATATTTACTATTGTTGCTCACCTCGTCATCAAACACAACTATATCATCTAACTCTTCACTTCCAATTCCTGCACAACTAATTCCATGTTTTAATACACCAACTAGTTGATTATTGGCATAAATATCTAGTTTTTTCACTTCCTCACCTTGTATATTGGTGGTGCCATGGTCTCCTAGAATATCAACTAATCCTGCTTTATTTACTTCAACATTTATTCGCTTGGCAGCCAAGCCAATGTCTCTTAATAATCTACTAAGTTCACCAGTGGCTTTTGGGAAATTTCTTAATTGTTGAAGCGTAAACTCATCGAGAGTTAAAATGTGGCGGTTTGCAATCATTTTGTAAATGTAGGAGAAAAATATGCTTAATTTTTAAACTTAACCTAATAATGCATTAATACGCCATAGGGCAGCTGTTTCTTGCTCAGGTGAAAGTTTAATGATGCCTTCTTTATTAATTAATTTTCCATTGGTTTTTTCAGAATCTGCAATACCAGCCCAAGGTTCCAAACAAATGAAGGGTGCATTTTTGGCACTCCAAATACCAAAAAAATCAAAGTTGCTAGTAAAACCAAAATTGAAACCTTTTTTACTTTCGTTGTGAATTAGTTTTATACCATCGCTTTGAAGATATTTAAACACTAAAGCATCGGCATAAAACAATTCTTTATGGAGTTTAATTTTATTGTTTCGCTTAAAAAATGGAATTGAATTGGCTTTAATTAATCCATCGTTAGTTAGTGGAAAAATTCCTGAAGTTTCATTTGTATTAAATATCAATGAATAATCTTCAAAATTGGTATTTGGGAAAATTGGCAAATTAAAAGCAGGATGTGCCCCAAAAGAAACATACATAGGCTTATCACCGCTTGTATTTTTTACTTTGAATTCAACTAATAAAGCATCATCGAACAGCGTATACAACATTTCAAATCTAAACTCAAAAGGATATTTTTTTAATGTTTCAACAGTATGCATTAAAACAAAATTGATGCTTTTTCCCTCTCTCTCATTTTCGATTTCTTCATAAAACTCAAATTCCATATCTCTTGCAAAACCATGACGAGGTAAATTGTACTTTTTATCTTGATACTCATATTCACCATTCTTTAAACTACCCACTATTGGAAAAAGTATTGGGCTTCTTTTGCCCCAAAAATTAGCATCGCCTTGCCACAACAATTCAACACCTAGTTTTTTGCTAAATATACTTTGCAGCTCTGCACCTTTTGTACTAATATCTATTTTAAAATAATCGTTTTCTAAAGAATATATCATTTTAATAATTTTTAATGTTACTTATTAATGTATTGAGCTCTCTGAATTCTATCGTTTATTGCTCTGCCTAAACCTACATTTGGAAAATCTTCCACCAAAATAGCATCATAACCTTTGCTATCGAAATTTCGAAATGTTAAAAATAAATTTTGTGCTGCTTCATTTAAATCTGCACGACTAGATAATACAATTTGATCAACATGTTCAAAGGCATGGTACTTGTTACAAAAACTAATAATAGCCACCTTTTTGTGTTGATGTTGCAACATTAAAGTATCTATATCACCTTGAAACAAAGGTGTGTTGGTAGCATAATGGCTTTTAAGTTGACCTGCTGTTGAAGGTTTATCAGATGACGACTTAACTAATAATGCTTTACCAACAACTGCTTCAATTTGCTCTACTGCTATTCCACCCACTCTATGCAAATACACCTGTTCGTTTTGCACTTCTACAATTGTACTTTCTAGCCCTACTGTACATTTTCCACCATCTAAAACCAAAGGAATTTTTCCATTTAATCCATCAAAAACGTGCTCTGCAGTTACAGGACTTACATAGCCAAAAACATTAGCACTTGGTGCTGCTAATGGAAAACTTAGATTATTTAATACACTTAATGCTATTGGGTGATTTGGAATTCTTATGGCAACTTTATCACTGCCAGCAGTAACAATATCTGGTATTACTTTTTTTTTGGGTAACAACAATGTTAAAGAGCCTGGCATAAAAGATGTAGCTAATTGTAGCGACAATTCATCTAGGTAAGCATACTCATTTATGGCCTCAATATTTTTTACGTGTACAATGAGTGGATTGAAATATGGCCGATTTTTTGCATTAAAAATTTTTACAACAGCATCAGGCTCTAAAGCATTACCTGCAAGGCCATACACAGTTTCTGTAGGAAATCCAATGACTTCGTTTTGGGTTAATAACGATACTGCCAATGATATGTTTGTAGATATAGTGGTTTGCATGTTAAAATTTAGTTGGTAACTCCACCATATTATAATTATCCAATAAATCTAATTCTAAAATTGTTGTAGAATGATCAATAGATGGATGATACATGGGAACAAATTTTGCACCATACACAAATTCTTCGAAAGTGTAAGATGTACGTGTTACAACTGTGTTAGAAAAACTTTCGTCGAACCCTTGAATAAAAACCAAAATTTCTACAAAAGACTCATCAATATCTTTTTTTGTAAAACCCCACAAAGGACTGTTTTCATTGATTGGGTGAACTAGAGTCCAATTACTAGTTAAGGTATTAGCTTTTGAAATATCTAAATCTAAATTGTAAAACTTATTTTTTAAAACGCCTTCTTCCATTACCCTCATAGCAAGTGTAATTTTAGCTTCTACATTCACTAAATAGTTTTTGGTGTAAGGAACCATTCTTAACATTAATGCTACACCATCTTTAAACGGAGTAAATAAAGCTTTTTCGCTAAAGCGGATAAATGCTTTTGGCTTTGAAAATCGTCCGTACAACAAACCTGTAACTAATGCAAAACTCATTAAACCTGTAAGTGCTTCAATAGCAGCAACGCTGCTTGCCAAAAATCCTATAGGATTAATTCGCCCATATCCCACTGTTGTAAAGGTTTGTGCACTAAAAAAGAAAGCTTCGCCAAACTTATCAAGTGGAGAAGTAAACACCAAACCACCCAAATGCTCAACTCCAATTAACAAGTAAATAAGAGCAAAAAACAAATTAATTCCAATAAAAAAAGAAAGGATTAACAATACAAATTTTACCCTACTCAAGCTCAACAAAAAATGAAAAATGTTTAACCTTTCAAAAAAAGATGAACCCTTAACAATAATGTTTGCCTGCCCATTTTTATGAAAAAATCTTCCTCCACTATAATTACTGTTTATTCCTAAGCCAGTTTCACTATCTTGTTTTGCTTTTCTATTAAAATTCATGTAACTAATAGATTAAGATTATTTGTGCAAATGTAATGATGTAATTAACTTTAATTTGCCTTACATAATGAAATTAAAGCAACTTATACAAAGTAGTATTATTTGGCGAGGATTATACTTCATCACCTTATTTGGTGTGAATATGATGTTGTCTCGCTTGTTGCAAGCTGAGCAAGCAGGTGTTGTTTTTTACCTAACCACCATTTTAGGATTTTTATTTATTCTACTTAATTTCTCTATCGATACTAGCGTTACCTATTTTAATTCTAGCAATACTATAAGCACCAATAAACTATTGAATGTTGGACTAATATGGACAGCCATAATAGCCATTTTAATTTACGTATTTGCTCCTTACTTATGGCGTATTTTTCCTATAGATAGCATCACCCAAATTGAAAAAAACAGATTTGCTTTTTTTTATTTAGTTGGGCTAATGTTAACCTATAATCAAACAAGTTTATGTTTTAGCAGAGGCAATTTTGCTTTGCCTAATATATTGCTCATTGTAACAAATTTATGCTTAATGGCTTTGTTTTATATAAATTACAAGGGTGGATTAAATACAGAATTTTTAATACACGACTATTTTATATTTCATTTAATTCAAGGCATTTTAGTTACTTTATTTTTTATTGGAAAATACGTTTATCCTTATAAATTCGAAATCACCACAACCGCTGAAACTACCAAAATTATAAAGTTTGCTACAGTAAGTTTATTGGCAAATTTGGTATTTTATGTAGTTTATAAACTTGATATATTATTTGTAAAAAATTGGTGCACCCATGCAGCAGATTTAGGCAATTATGCACAGGCAAATAAATTAAGCCAAATGTTATTAATAATACCCCAAATAATAGCAACATCCATTTTACCAGTTACAGCCAGCAAAAACAACCACACAGAAATTGTTGATGCCATAAAAAAATACTCAAAATGGTTTGGCATTGCAATTATTTTACTATTAATAGTTATGCTAGGATTTGGCAAGCAGCTAGTAGCCCTTTTTTTTGGTGATAGTTTTCATCAAACACATTTTATCATTGCTCTACTTTTACCTGGTATTTATTGTTTGATGATTTCTACTTTACTGAGTGCCTATCTTTCAGGAAAAAACAAAAACAAATACAATTTGTATGCTGCAATAATTGCAGTGGCTACCATGCTTATTTGTACTTTTTTGTGTTACAGTGTATACAGTATTTTTATTGCAGCAGCCATCAGTAGCCTTGCCTATTTTGCAGAAGCTTTTTATTGTTTCCTAAAGTTTTGTAAACTAGAAAAGCTTTGGATTTATAAAGAAAAAAGCCTCACTGCTGAGGCTTAAATTATGTGTTGATTTAAATATTACTACAATTCTAACAATGTTTTTACAGGATCTTTACCCATTAACAACAATGCTGGATTTTCGAGTAATTCTTTAACCCTTACTAAAAAACTTACACTTTCTCTACCATCAATAATTCTATGGTCGTAGCTTAAAGCAAGATACATCATAGGGCGAATTTCAACTTTACCATTCACAGCCATTGGACGATCTTGTATTTTATGCATGCCTAAAATGGCACTTTGAGGAATATTAATTATTGGTGTACTCATTAAGCTGCCAAAAACGCCACCATTGGTGATGGTAAATGTTCCACCTGTTAAATCTTCAGCAGTTAATTTACTATCTCTTGCTTTTGCTGCAAGTACGCCAACGGCTTTTTCAACATCGGCCATACTCATACTTTCTACATTACGCATTACAGGCACAGTAAGACCACGTGGTGTTGATACAGCTATTGAAATATCAGCATAATCATGATAAATTAATTCATCACCATCAATATAAGCATTTACAGCAGGCCACTCACTTAAAGCAATAGCACAAGCTTTAGCAAAAAAGCTCATAAACCCTAAGTTTACACCATGAGCTTCTTTAAATTTATCTTTATGTTTTGCTCTAATTTCCATGATAGCTCCCATATCCACTTCATTAAAAGTGGTAAGCATGGCAGTGGTGTTTTTGGCTTCTACTAATCTTCGAGAAATTGTTTTACGCAGATTACTCATTTTTTCTCTACGAACATTTCTACTATTTAATGCTGTACCAGCAAAAGCTTTTTTACCAGGATTATTTAAAGCATCTAAAACATCTTGCTTTAAAATTTTTCCGTTTGCACCTGATGGCTCAATAGATTTTGTGTCAACTTTTTTATCGCTAATTATAGCACTTGCAACAGGGGTAGCTTTTAACACAGTAGCTTCTGTATTTGCAACTGCAACAGGCTCTGATTTTTTCTCTACCTTAGGAGCTTCAGCTACTGTAGGAGCAGCAGCTTTTTCAGGTTTTGGAGCAGTTTCATCTATTTGAGCTAAAACACTTCCAATTAAAATGGTATCACCAGCATTGGCCAAAGTTTTAAGTATTCCAGCTTGTTCTGCATTAACCTCAAAAGTTGCTTTTTCACTTTCAAGTTCTGCAATAACTTCGTCTCTTTCTACATAAGCACCTTCTTGTTTTGTCCATTTAAGCAAGGTTACTTCTGTAATACTTTCTCCAACTGTTGGTACTTTAATATCTATCATAAAATTATATTCTTATTATTAATTCAATTGCTAAAAATTCTTTTTTGTTACCTTCTCCACATTTTCTAAATAAGTTGATAATGCAGCACTTCCATACCAATCAAACAACTCATAGTCTAAGAATTTAAATCTTATTGCTGCATCTGTTTTTAAAACTTCTATGGCCTCGCTTTGTGAAGCCACACTTAAAATAAAAATTCCTCGATAGGTGTTACTATTTTTTGAAGTTATTGGCCCAGCTACCACCAACTTATTTTCATTAGCTAGCCTACCTATATTATTTAGATGTTCTTTAAAGCAACTGTCTTTGAAATTTTTATTTGCAGTTGAAGTATTTGAACCTGTTTTTAACATTACCAACACATATTTTTTCATTCCATATTCATCTGCTCCAGTTTTTTTTGCCAATACTGAGTCGTATTGTGCTTGCGAGAAACAAAAGCTACTTATAAATAAAAAAATAAATTGTAAGTAATACTTCATATAAATTGATACATGTGTTTTTAAATAATCAATCACTGTTCAACATCACTCTCTTTATTTATACTAAATTTCAAAAGCCATTTTTATAATCTCTTCTTGCTCTTTTTTATGAACTTTTG
>JBMLOR010000131.1:16777-18935 GCA_049242865.1 Chitinophagaceae bacterium
TAAATTTCAAAAGCCATTTTTATAATCTCTTCTTGCTCTTTTTTATGAACTTTTGCATATCCAGTGGCAGTGGCTGCACTTGCATTACGTGCAATAACGCCAAAGTTTATTCCTTTTACATTCATTTTCAAGAAACTTGCAGCACCCATATTAAGTGGCTCTTCTTGTACCCAAAACCAAATTGCTTTGCTGTACTTTTTATAAAGTGCATCGAGTTGGTTTTGTGGCAAAGGATACAATTGCTCCAATCTTACAATGGCCACATCTTTCCTATTTTCTTTGGCTTGTTTATCGGCCAACTCAAAATAAACTTTACCTGTACACAGCAATACTTTTTTAACAGCGTTGGCATCCTCTACAAATACATCATCCAACACCTCTTTAAAACCACCATTAGTAAACTCACTCACGCTGCTGTAACTACCAGGAAAACGCAAATTTGCTTTTGGTGAAAAATTTATCAACGGCTTCCTAAACTCCCAAGCTAATTGCCTACGCATAGCATGAAACAAGTTTGAAGCTGTAGTGATATTAGTAATTACCATATTCAACTCTGCACATTGTTGCAAAAACCTTTCGAGTCTTGCACTACTATGTTCAGGTCCTTGACCTTCGTAACCATGTGGTAGCAACATTACCACACCATTCATTCTATTCCATTTTTGCTCTCCTGCACTAATAAATTGGTCTATCATAGTTTGTGCACCATTGCAAAAATCTCCAAACTGTGCTTCCCAAATTACCAAAGCATCAGGATTAGCCATTGAATATCCATATTCAAATCCTAAAACGCCATATTCACTAAGTAATGAATTGTAAATTCTGAAAATGGCTTGATTATCTTGAAAATGATTTAATCTGTTGTAATACTCATCCGTATTTTCGTCTCTAAGTACAGCATGACGATGAGAGAAAGTTCCTCTTCGAACATCTTGCCCACTCATTCTCACAATTTTACCTTCAACCAATATGCTAGAATATGCCAATAGTTCGGCAGTTGCCCAATCAATTTTATTTTCGGTTGAAAGTAATTTTACTTTTTCTTGTAACAGCTTTTCAACTTTTTTAAGAGGCGTAAAGTTGGCAGGAGTTTTCATTAATCCATCAAACAAACGCTTTACTTCAGCTTCGGAAATAGCTGTATTTGGAGATTGAAGGAAATCAGCTTCGGTAGCTCTTCTCAAATTTTTCCATGCCAATTCAGGTGTTTGATAAGTGTAAGGCAAAGGTTTTTGCTTTACTTCATCCAATCTTTCTTGCAAATCGGCCCAAAACTTTTTCTCCATTTCTTTTGCCAAATCTTGAGCTGCTGACTCGCCATTTTGCATTAAAAAGTTGGTATATATTTCTCTTGGATTTGGATGTTTTTCGATTAAAGCATACAACTTTGGTTGGGTATATTTTGGATCGTCACCTTCATTATGGCCATGCTTTCGATAGCAAACCATATCAATAAAAATGTCACTATTAAATTTCTGACGATAAGCTGTTGCAATTTCTGCACATTTTACTACAGCCTCTGCATCATCACCATTTATATGTAACACAGGTGCTTGTACCATGGCTGCAATACTTGTGCTATAATCTGCACTACGAGCATCTTCGAAATCAGTGGTAAAGCCAATTTGATTATTAATTACAAAGTGAATAGTACCACCTGTGTAATAACCTTTTAAGTCGCTCATTTGCAACACCTCATATACAATACCTTGGCCTGCAACACTAGCATCACCATGTATTAAAATAGGCAATATTTTATCGAAATCACTTTTATATAAAACATCTGCCTTACTTCTTGCAAAACCAACAACAACAGGGTCAACAGCCTCTAGGTGAGATGGATTTGGCATTAATTTTAAGTGAATTTTTTTTCCATCTAAGGTATCTACTTCACTACCATAACCCATGTGATATTTCACATCACCACTTCCCATGGTTTGGTCTAATGCACCTGTACCTTCAAACTCACTAAAAATTTGCTCATAGGTTTTGCCCATAATGTTAGCTAAAACATTAAGCCTTCCTCTGTGTGCCATTCCTATGGCTACTTCTTGTACATCGTGGTTGGCAGCAACATTGATAATTGCATCTAAAGCTGCAATAGTAGTTTCGCCACCTTCTAAACTAAAACGTTTTTGACCAATATATTTTGTGTGTA
>JBMLOR010000132.1:0-1094 GCA_049242865.1 Chitinophagaceae bacterium
GGATATTCTTTAAAAGCACTTAACTCTAAATTGTGACTCAAAAATGAGTGAATGGCATGCCCACCTTCGTGTACCATGGTTGTAACATCATCCATTTGGCCAGCAGCATTCATAAAAATGAATGGTGCACCACTTTCTGTTAAAGGACAATTGTAACCACCCGGTGCTTTACCTTTTCTACTTTCTAAATCAAAGTGTTTAAGCTCATTCATTTTGCGTAAGCAATTGGCAAAAAATGGATTTAATTCTTGAAAACAAGCCACAGTTTTTTCATATAAATCTTTGCCAGTGGTAAAAGGTTTTAAAGGTTCTGTTCCAGCAGGTTCAGCTTCGGTATCCCATGGTTTTAAAGTGTCTAAACCAAGCTTTTGTTTTTTGTTTTGGTAAATTTTTTCTACCAAAGGAATAATATGTTCTTTAACTGCTGCATGAAAATTGTAGCAATCTTCTTTCGTGTAATCAAATCTTCCTAACTCAACAAACTTATAGTCTCTATAGTTTTCAAAACCTGCATTCACAGCAATTTGATGACGTTTTGCAATAAGTTCAGCATATAAGTTGTGAAGCTTTTCTTTATCTACAACTCGGCGTTCATTAATTTTTCTGTAAACACTTTCACGCAAACTTCTATCGTGGCTATGTAAAAATTTACTTGCTTGTTGTAAGGTAAATTCCTGTCCATCAACTTCAATGGTCATAGCACCACTAATTACACCAAACTGTTGTTGTAAAACACTCAATTCGGCTTGAATAGGAATATTTTCTTCTCTAAATAAATCAATACTTTTTTTAACACTTCTTAAGTAGGTATGAAATTTTTCTTGGTCGAGTTCTTTTGTAAAATCACAAGCTAAAAGTTTTTTATTTAAAGCATCGGCATAAGGGGTAAGTTTTGGTTGAATTTCCATGCAGAAATACGTAAAAGCTTCTTCAAGACTTTTATCTGTGGTGTCGCAAGTCATTTTAATTTGTCGCCAGCAAGCATCTTCACTTACTACAGCTTCTAACTCACTCATATCTTTTAGCCATTGTTCTAAATCTGTTTTGCTAGTAATATTTCTATCTAATAAATTTTTAAAAAATGGTTCTAAGTT
>JBMLOR010000133.1:0-5807 GCA_049242865.1 Chitinophagaceae bacterium
TTAATAGCTCAAGGATATCCTTATAGTTTTACAAGTTTAGAAGATGGTGTGCAAGATTATGTAGCTAATTATTTGCTCAATAATTTGGCTATTTATTAGTGGGCTGTAAAGTTTAATAGCAGCTTCAGAGAAAACAATAATTAATATTTCTATTAATGAAAAAAATATTACAAACTTTATTTAATCATAAAACCTTAACCCAACAACAGGCTTACGAAACCTTGTTGAGTATTAGTAAAGGTGCATTTAGTGAATACGAAGTAACAGCATTTATAACAGTATTTTTAATGCGTAGCATTACTATCGAAGAGTTGCAAGGCTTTAGAGATGCTTTGCTAGAGTTGTGTGTGCCTGTGAAGTTTGATACAGATGAAACCATTGATATTGTAGGAACTGGAGGCGATGGTAAAAATACTTTTAATATTTCTACACTTGCTTGTTTTATAGTGGCAGGTGCAGGACAAAAAGTAACCAAGCATGGTAATTATGGAGCAAGTAGCATTAGTGGAAGTAGTAATGTAATGGAACAATTGGGCTATACGTTTACCAACCAAAATAGTGTATTGCAACAACAATTGAATGAAGCCAATATTTGCTTTTTGCATGCACCATTATTTCATCCTGCACTAAAAGCTGTAGCACCCATTCGTAAAAGTTTAGGAGTTCGTACTTTTTTTAACATGCTCGGGCCAATGGTTAATCCTGCAAAACCAACTTATCAGTTAATTGGAGTATTTAATAATGAAATGGCTCGTATTTATAATTATTTATTACAGCAAACAGGAAAACCATTTACAATAATACATAGCCTTGATGGTTACGATGAAATTTCATTAACCAACGATACTAAAGTAATTACACAATATGGCGAAGAAATTTTAACTCCAGAATATTTAGGCAAGCGTACAGTATCTACCACAGATATTTTTGGAGGCAATACACCCGAAGAAGCTGCAAAAATTTTTACTCAAATTATTAATGGTAAAGGTACTTGGGCACAAAATGCTGTGGTGCTTTCAAACGCAGCAATGGCTTTGCATTGCACAGGAAAATATGCTAATTATAACCAAGCTTTTGATGCAGCAGTGGATAGCTTAGAATCTGGAAAAGCTAATGCTTGTTTGCAAAAATTGATAGCGATAAGATGATTTCACAAATTTTTGCTATTATACTATTCTTTTTAGAAATGGAATTTTTCTAACCATAACAGATAGCCCATAAGATAATACTGTTCCAAGTAAAAAAACAATAACAAATTTCAAATTGGCATTTAAGTGGAATGGTAAAAACAATTTTTGCAATCCAATTATTAAAAGTAAATGAAACAGATAAATGCCGTAGGAATTGTTTGATAATGATTTCAGAAATTCATTTGTTTTATTTCCGAATTTTTGAAAACTTGTTAATAAACCTATGCTAATGCCAACACAAAGTAACGATTCAATAAAAGATTCGCAAATCCAATAGCTTGTTATAGATTTGGGTAATTTTAATTGCAAGCTATAAGTAAATATGGCAACACAAAAAAATAATATTCCTTTTTGTAAATTAAGCTTAGAAAGCCATTGATATTTATTAAATAGTATACCTATAAAAAATAAGCTACAATATTGCGGAATATGGGCTACTTCTACAGGAATAAACCATGTACGCCAAACATCTATTGGATAATATATACGTACTAATCCTGTAATTAATGCAAGCACAATTATATAAATAAATATATAGTAAGTGTTGAATTGCAGAATTTTAATTTCATAATTTGGTTTTGGATTAAAATAAATTATTAAAATATATGCCAAAGAATAAAATAGTAACGAAGCAACAAACCATAAATGTCCTGTTGCGATTGGGGGTGAAAAAAAATAAGAATTCAAAAAGAAATTTGTGATTGATAATTGTTTATTAGATGATAAATAATTGAAAGGTAAGAATACAAATAATGTAAAAAATACTAATGGAATGCCTAGCCTCAATAATCTATCAACAATAAATTCTTTATTTGTTTTTCGATTTAAGCTAAATAGCAAAAAGTATCCTGAAATAAAAAAAAATAGCCCCATCATATACGATGCATTGATAAAGAAAAAATGTCTAAACCAGTTAGAAGTATTATTATCCAATATTGGCCATGCACCTCCTGTTGGTCCATATGCCTGTGCAGCATGGTGAGCAATAACTAAGCAGGTTAAAAAAACTTTGATATTATCTATATAAACTATTCGATGATTACTCATTATTTTTTATTTAAATGTCTAGCCAATGTTTAAATTCTGTGATTCTATCTTTACTAATTGTAATACTGCCCTCTAATGGCAAAGGTTTTAATGTTACAATAATGTTTCTGCCAGCATGGTTTTCTATTTTGTCTATTGAACTATGCTTAATAATATAATTTCTGTTAGCTCTAAAAAAATGTACACTATTTAGTAAATGTTGTAGTTTGTCTAAACTTTCGTTATACGGATATTTTTGGCCATCTTTTTGAACAATATAAGTTACCCTGTTTGCAAAATAAAAATAAGCAATATCATTTGTTGTAATTGTTAATATTCTCGAGCCAATTGTTATTGCAAATCTTTCTTTAAAGTTTTCAATACTTTTACTTGTCAAGAGTTTAATGGTTTCTTGTAAATTTGATGATGCTTGTATAATTGAAGAATTTCTGTATTTCTCTAATGCCAATACTAATTCTTCCTCATCGCATGGCTTCAATAAATAATCAATTCCATTTAATTTAAAAGCTCTAATTGCATAATTATCGTATGCAGTAATGAAAATAACAGGCTTCCGCCATTGAAGTTTATCAAAAATTAGAAAAGATACTCCATCATCCAATTGAATATCTGCTAATATTAAGTCTGGGTTTAATGAAGGCAAAGAAGCTGTTGCCATTTCTACACTTTCTAATATACCAATAACCTCAACGTCTTTTGCAATTTTTAGTAACAATTCTTTTAAAAATAGTGCAGCGTATTTTTCATCTTCTATGATTACTACTTTAATCATCTTATAAGATATTTATTTTTTTATTAAAAAAACTTCAACATAAAACCAACCATCATTTATATACTTTATAGGCATTTTTGCACCTAAAAATTTGTACCTACTTTCTACGTTAAACCAACCAATTCCTACACTTTCATGTTCATTATTTTTCGGCTGATAATTATTTTTTATTATAAGACTATTTTGATTTTTTGCTGTAATAATAATTTGCAAAGGAGCCGTTATGCTGCAACTATTATGCTTTACAACATTTTCTACAATTGGCTGCAAAATAAAGTCTGGTACAACATAATTATTTTGAATATCTAACGATACATCTATTGTGAATTGAAGTTTGTCTTCAAAACGTACACTTAATAAGTGTAAATAAGATTGTATGGTTTTTATTTCGTTTTTTACCGATACCCAATTTTCGTTATCAGTTTCTAAAACTTTCCTATAAAACGAAGCCATACTTTTAGTAAAATCACTTGCAAGGGTTGGATTGTAGTGGATAGTAGAAGCAATTATATTTAAATTATTAAATAAAAAATGTGGGTTTAATTGCTGACGTAGCATTTGTAGTTGAGCTGATAAAAATGATTTCTCTGCCAAGTGTTTAGCATCTTTTTCGCTACTATACATTTTATATAAACGTATAGCAACTCCAGCAATATAAATTAAGGAATGAATAAAGAAGAAGTAAATAAATATAAACCGTAACTGTAAAATATTTTTAAGTTTAATTGAAAAGCTACCATGTAGTGCAATTGTAAAAACAATACTAAAAACTATAAATAATACAAAGCCAATCGACTGTAGTATTACAAAATATTTCATTACAATATTTAATAATTTCTCCTGTTTTTTAAATTCTATACTAAATGTGCTTAATATTTTTAGCTGCATTTTAATGAAAAGAAACAAGTAAATACTTGATCCTATCCATTCCTCCAAAAAAAAATTATTTAACTTTATAGGAAAGCCATTTATAACACATTGTTGTATTATGCTAACCATACAGCCAAGGGTTAAATAAAATATTATTCTATAAATCATTTTTATTAGCATAATCAAGCCTGTGGATTTTTTTGTTAAAAGTAAACCACAGGCTTTAAATAAAATATTTATTTCGAAAGTATCCACCTAACACCTTCAGCTACCAGGCCTGGTTCATCAACATGAATATAATGTTCACTGTTACTCGTAGCTATAAATCTGCCATTTAGTCCTGCAGCCATTGCCCATTGTTCGTGCAATTCTTTATGAATATCTACTACAAAAGCTGGATTATCAGCAGTAACTTTTGTGCTTGTAACTACATAAATAGGTATGTTTTTTATAGCATTGTACTGCCTTATTTGTTGATAATTAGTTGCAAAGTTTGCTCTAAATTCTTCCTTTAATGAACCATTTTGCATAGCTTGTAATTCTGCATCATTTGCTGCTGCCATTTGTGCTAAAATCATACTTCTATCAGTAGCTGGGACATGACTTAGAAGTGAATCGAGCTGATTTTCGTGTGTAGCATCTACAAGTACAATCCCTTTTACTAAATTTGGATGTAAGTGATAAAACATTCTAGCATACACACCACCCATAGAATGGGCTACTAGTACATAAGGTGGTTTTACATTGTTTGCTGCAAGTATTGCTCGCATTTCTTTAGCAATACCAATAGCATCTCTAGAGCCATCTACATTCTCTGAGTTGCCTATACCTGCTCTGTTGTAACTAAAAATTGATGCGTTGTTAGGTAAAATGCTATATAAATTTTGCCAAGTTTTTAATTCAGAGCCAAAGCCTCCTACTAAAACTATAGAAGCTGAAGAACCTAGTGTGTTGCTTATCTCAATTGTTTTATTATTAAATTTAGTGGCAACGCTAGGGATAATTCTTTTGCCATTTATTTCATTGCATTCTTTTTTGCAAGATGACATTATTGTTATTACAATTAAACTTAAAATTGAAAGATTTTTCATGTTTATTATTTTTTAATTTATTAAAGTTGAAATCTGATGATTATTTAGTTAAAATGATCCAAAAGATAATCCAATTCCACCACTAAATCCATTGAAATTATTAGGATTATAGTTCAAGCTGTTTGTATTACCTGTAAACCTGTAACTTGCGTAAGTTTGAATTTGCATAAACTTTGCAATGCCAATATTTAAGCCAACTTTAGGCTTTAAAACAATAGTAAAATCTCCATCTTTTCTACTATTTCCATCTATGCTATTAATTTTATTTTCTTGCCAGCCTATCGCTCCAGTTAAACCAAATGATAAGTGTACATTTTTCTGTTGTTTTATTTTAAACTCACTGTAAAGTCCGTAATAATTGAATTGAATATTTTCTTTTTTATTATTAATGATTTGATTAAAAAAAATATTATTTCCAGCAAGACCAATACAAAATTTTCGATTTAAAAGAACTCCACCATAAGCTCCAATATTGTATCCAATTTTTCCGTTTACCCATGTTATTTCTGTTGTTGCAGTTCCAAAGCCTTTCACATTTGCTTTTTTGTCTTGTGCATTTAGATTAATCGACATTGCTACAATTACTAGCATTAAAATTGTTTTTTTCATTCTACTTAATTTTTTTAGTTATTTAATATTTTGTTTGTGAAGCAAAATTGTGAAGACTGCTTAAGGTTATAACTAAGCAATTGATTGAATGACTAGTTTGGATGTTTGAATAGGATAAAAACTACATTAGAAGATATTAAATTGATATTTCAATAAATTTAAAAGTCGATTCTATGAAATTTCATTAACCAACGATACTAAAGTAATTACACAATATGGCGAAGAAAT
>JBMLOR010000134.1:0-1552 GCA_049242865.1 Chitinophagaceae bacterium
CACCTCTCACTTCTCCAGATGCAAAGGTTCTGTAAACATTACATGTTTGATAAAAATCATAAATTATAGAAGCACTTGGTGTTTTTGTTATAGTTACCTGCTCCTCTACTTTATTATTTTTCTTATAAATTTCATCTAGCACCTTTTGAGCTAAAACTCTTTTTAAACTATCCTGCCTAGCCCATGCTTCTTTGTATGCTCTTGGTATTTCTTTTACATAATTAATATCGGCTTTTTTATTTTTCAAAAAAACAATAAGTTTTTCAGAAAAATTAAGCGTTTCTTCAATTTGATTTGCAAATTTTAAAGTATCAATTTCATTGCTTTTAACATTTTTAACAACAACAATTCCTTTTATATAATTTTCAGATGTTGGATTAATTTCTTGGAAATGACTATTGTTTTGTGATTTTTCTATTACACTTTGCACATATCCGAGATTATTTTTTTTAGTATTTAAATAATCATTCTCTGCATTGAGTAGTTTGTATTTTTCTCTTTCTGATTGAAAGTCTGTTACAATGATAAACTCTTTATTTTGGAAATTATACTTTATAGCAATTTCACTATTCACCGCGTAGAAATAGATGTTTTCTTTAAGTTTATCAACAAAACAATCTGTATAGGCTATATACACATGATCTTTTGTTTTTGGCAATGTAGATTTGCTAAACTCTACAGGTAGTATATCTTTAGTTGTTGTATTATAAATATAGAATGCTATAAATTTTCTCTTAGCTTTTGCAACATTTCTATTGCTTACAAAAATTATTTTATCATTATCAAATACTTGTCTTACAAGTTCTATATGATTTATATAATCATCTTTTAAAAATACCTTATCAAAAGTTTTTCCATCGTTAACATTTACAACAGAAAACACATTATTTCCATCCGAAAAAGGATTTTGATAAATGACGGTGCTATCGTTTACTTTGAAAATGGATGAGCCAAGTACATTTCGATCACCTATATCAAAACTAAAAACGTTGGATTTTTTTGTAGGACTTAGTTGAGCTTTAGAAGCCAGTAATACAAATAATAAAGTTGTTGCAAAAATTAATTTTATACGCATTCCAAAATTTATTAATCATTTAGATTTCGTTTAAACCTTTATGGCTCTATAATTGTTCCAGCAAAAGTTGTTGTAGGTGAACTTGGAGTTGCTGGGTAAGCTACAATATTAATTTGTGGAATTACAATTTTTGCTTTACCACCAGTTATAATAACGGAAGCATTTACAGTTTCGCTTAATACAGTGACTTCTTTCGAGCATCTGTAAAATCAAATGTTTTACCATTACTTCTTGTAAACTTACTTTGAGCGTTTAGATTAATTGACGCTATTAAAAGGAATAAACAAAGAGTTATAATTTTTTTTTCTTTTATGTTTAATAATTGCTTGTTGATTTTTTTTCATTTTTATGTATTAAAAAACATAGTATTGGATTTTAAAGGGTTTTGGGTTGAATATTACTTTTTAATACTTACAAAAACTAGCTCACTCTCTTTAGCTTTTTTGGTAAGCTTGCCACCTAATAATACAATTTCAT
>JBMLOR010000135.1:0-3682 GCA_049242865.1 Chitinophagaceae bacterium
GGTCATAAACAAAAAAAGCTTCACTAAAAATGAAGCTTTTTGCGGACCGGACGGGACTCGAACCCGCGACCTCCGCCGTGACAGGGCGGCATTCTAACCAACTGAACTACCGATCCTTTTGTTCCGATTGGGGTGCAAATATAAAGGAAGGGATTTCATATAAACAAAACTTTTTTCTAAAAAAATTCTAAACCTTACTTTTACATCCCTAATTAAATTAATTTATGCCTCAATACCCCAACAGACAATTTTTAGATTTTGAGCAACCCATTAAAAATTTATATGAAGATAGAGAAAAGCTAAAGCAAACAGCAGAGAAAAGTAAAATAGATTTAAGCGATAGCATCAAAAAAATTGAAGATGCTATTATCGAAAAAAGAAAGGAAATTACCGAAAGTTTAACTCCATGGCAAAGAGTGCAACTTAGCCGTCATCCCGATAGGCCCTACACATTAAAATACATTGAAAAAATATTTACCAACTTTGTTGAATTACATGGAGATAGAAACATAAAAGATGATAAAGCTATGGTAGGTGGTTTCGCTCAACTAGATGGCGAAACTATCATGGTAATTGGTCAGCAAAAAGGTATTAATACTAAAATGCGTCAGCTAAGAAACTTTGGAATGGCCAATCCCGAAGGATATAGAAAAGCATTAAGGCTGATGCGTTTAGCAGAAAAATTCAACAAACCAGTCATCACATTTGTTGATACTCCAGGTGCATTCCCAGGTCTTGAAGCAGAAGAAAGAGGTCAGGGCGAAGCCATCGCAAGAAACATCTACGAAATGATGCGATTAAAAGTACCTGTTATAATTGTAATCATTGGGGAAGGTGCAAGTGGTGGTGCCTTTGGAATTGGCGTAGGCGATAGTGTATTAATGATGGAAAATACTTGGTACACCGTTATCTCTCCAGAAAGTTGTAGTAGCATTTTATGGCGTAGTTGGGATAAAAAAGAAATAGCTGCTGAGCAATTAAAACTTACTGCAACGGATATGAAAAGTTTTAACCTAGTAGATGCCATTGTGCCAGAACCAATTGGTGGTGCACATTGGGATTATGATGAAGCATCTAAAATGTTGAAAAACTCAATTGTACAAGCCCTTAACGAGGCAAAGAAAATGTCGCCATCAGAAAGGGTAAACTACAGAATTGATAAATACAGCAAAATGGGTTTTTGGGAAGAAGTATAAACTATTATAAAATTAATTAAATTGATAAAAGAACAACTAAAAGGCACAGGAGTTGCTATTATTACGCCATTTACATCTGATGGAAGTATAGATTTTATGGCTTTAGAAAAACTAATACATTTTAATATAGATAATGGTGTAAATTACATAGTTACGCTTGGCACAACTGGTGAAACACCTACCCTTTCTAAAGAAGAAAAAAAAGACATTGTAGATTTTACCATAGAAAAAGTTAATAATAGGGTACCCATTGTACTAGGTATAGGTGGCAATAATACAAAAGAGGTTATAAAAGATTTTGAGTGTTACAACACCTCAAAAATAACAGCAATTTTAAGTGCATCGCCCTACTACAACAAACCCACACAAGAAGGATTATTTTTACATTACAAAGCATTGGCAGATGCAGCTCCAAAACCTATTTTATTGTACAATGTTCCGGGCAGAACTGGTAGAAATTTAAGTGCTGCTACAACTGCAAAACTGTCTAATGAAGTAGAAAACATTGCAGGAATAAAAGAAGCCAGCGATAGCTTACAACAAGCCATGGAAATTGTGAGAGATTGTAGGAAAGATTTTTTAATTGTAAGTGGTGATGATGCACTTAGTTTATCGCAAATTGCATTAGGTTTTGATGGTGTAATAAGTGTGGCAGCAAATTGCTTTCCAAAACAGTTTAGCAATATGATAAACTTAGCCTTAAATAATAACTTTGAAGAAGCACGTTATATCCATTACAAATTACTGAAGGGTTATGATTATCTTTTTGAAGAAAATAATCCAGCAGGAGCAAAGGCATTTTTATTTGAACTTGGATTAATACAAAATGAATTACGCTTACCATTAACAAAAGCATCAGAAACACTTCAACAAAAAATAAAGCAATTTTTACAAAACATTTAAACAAAAAAGACTCAGAAAATTCTGAGTCTTTTTTTGCGGTGAGGGGGGGATTCGAACCCCCGGTAAAGTTTAACCCCTACGTCAGTTTAGCAAACTGGTGATTTCAGCCACTCATCCACCTCACCTCCCTTTTTAATTGGGTTGCAAATATAGAAGCAGATTTTAAATAGCAAAAAGATTTTTTAAAAATTATTTAAATATACCGTTAAGTATCAATTAAAATAATTGAATAATAAAAGACATTAACCAACAAACTTTTATATGTAATAGTTAGTTACTTTTGAGGCTTAAAATTTGTACATGAATGTTCCAATAATGGCCAATCTATTGGCAGAAGGCAAACAACCTGAAGTGCTTTTTTGGGTAGGTTGTGCTGGTAGTTTCGATGCTCGTGCTCAAAGAATAACAAAAGCCTTTGCAACTATTTTAGAGGCTTGCAAAGTAAATTTTGCCATTTTAGGTAAAGAAGAAGCCTGTACTGGCGACCCTGCAAGAAGAGCTGGTAACGAATTTTTATTTCAAATGATGGCTTACCAAAACATTCAGGTTTTAAATGGCTATGAAGTTAAAAAAATAGTTACAGCATGCCCACATTGCTTTAATACTTTAAAAAATGAATATCCTGCATTGGGTGGTAATTATGAGGTTATTCATCATACTACTTTTATTCAACAACTTATAAATGAGGGTAAAATAGTATTAAAAGATGGAGGTACTTTTAAAGGTAAAAAAATCAGTTTCCACGATAGTTGTTATTTAGGTCGTGCAAATAATATTTACGAAGCACCTCGAGAAATTTTAGAAGCCTTAGATGCTGATTTAGTTGAAATGAAACGATGCCGTAGCAATGGCTTATGTTGCGGTGCAGGAGGTTCTCAAATGTTTAAAGAAGACGAAAAAGGTAATGCTAGGATTAACATAGAACGTACTGATGAAGCCATTGCAACAGGAGCTAAAATTATTGCAAGCTCTTGTCCATTTTGCAACACTATGCTTACAGATGGTGTAAAAAATAGAGAAAAAGAAAATGAAATTCAAGTTTTAGATATTGCTGAAATTGTAGCACAACAACTTTAATCTATGTTTGATATAAAAAACAGTTTACCCCAAAATTTTAGCGAAGATTCTAAAGTATGGATTTATCAAAGTAGCAGATTATTTTCTATGGAAGAAGCATTTACTTTAGAAGATATGTTTACTAATTTTTTAAATAGCTGGCAAAGTCATGGAGCACCTGTAAAAGGTTATGCCAATTTATTTTTTGGAAGATTTATTATTCTGATGGCTGATGAAACTATAACAACAGTAGGTGGATGCAGTACAGATAGTAGTGTGAGATTAATTAAGCAAATTGAAGAAAACTTTAAAGTTAATATGTTTGAAAGGCAGCAGCTAGCTTTTTACATAAAAGATAAAATTGAAATACTCCCCTATTCACAATTACAATATGCTTACAACAATAACTTTATAAACAACGAAACTTTATTTTTCAACAATCTAGTTGCCACAAAAAGAGAATTAGAAGAAAAATGGATTTCGCCATTATATAAAACTTGGTTAGCAAGTAAAATAAATGCAATGGT
>JBMLOR010000136.1:0-34090 GCA_049242865.1 Chitinophagaceae bacterium
CAATAACCCCTTGCAACAACATTAAAAACTCTGGTACAATTTCTTTTACTTCATCCGTTACAAATACCTGATTGCAGTATAGTTGAATTTTATCTTTTTGTATTTCGTAGCTCTGTTTAATTTTAGGGAAATACAAAATACCTGTTAAGTTAAATGGATAATCAACATTTAAATGTATCCAAAACAATGGAGTTTCGTTGAAAGGATATAATTCTCTATAAAAATTTTCGTAATCCTCTTTTGTTAATTCACTTGGTTTTTTAACCCAAATAGGATTTGTATTGTTTATTGACTTTTCCTCTGTTTCTTCTTTCTTATCCTCATCTTTTATTTCTTCGTTGGCATCTTTAAAGTAAATAGGAATTGGCAAGAATTTACAGAACTTGGTAAGAATCTCTTTTAGCTTGTAAGCTTCTAAAAAGTCTTTACTCTCTTCATTGATGTGTAATATTATTCTAGTTCCTCTCTCCTTTTTTTCTACTTCGTATAATTCAAATTCTGGGCTTCCATCACAACTCCAATAAACTGTTGGAGCATCAAGATTATGGCTTTGAGAAATTACTTCTACTTTGCTAGACACCATAAAAGCACTGTAAAATCCTAATCCAAAATGCCCAATAATACTTGCATCTTTATACTTGCTCAAAAATTCTTCGGCTCCACTAAAAGCAACTTGGTTAAGGTATTTATCCACCTCTTCTTTTGTCATACCTACACCTTTATCTTCAATGGTGATGGTTTTTTCTTTTGCATTTACAGTAACGTCGATTCTTAAATCACCTAATTCACCTTTTGCTTCACCTAAACTACTCAAAGTTTTTAATTTTTGAGTGGCATCGGTTGCATTACTTATTAATTCTCTTAAAAAAATGTCTTGTTCGTTGTATAAAAATTTTTTAATAATTGGAAAAATATTTTCCGTTTGCACTCTAATTTGTCCCTTTTGCATAGTTACTTTTTTACTTTACTTTTATGCATCAATAAGTAAACCAAATAAAAAGCTACAGCCAAATTTGCAGACTGTAGCTTCAATGCTTTTTTATTTATGAAATTTTGTCTTTATTTAACTTTTATAAAGACAGAAGAATTAGTTTTCGAAAGTAGGCTTAACAGCGGTGTTGTAGCGAACAAATTTTATACCAACATTAAGTTGAAAAGCACCAATATTCATATTGGGATTGAACTTAAATCCATTATCAATTTTAAAATTCTCTGCTCCAATAGTATTATTTACACCACCTTTAACCACCAAAAATGCACCTAAATTTTTAGTTGAATTAGGATTTAGTTTTAAATCCATTCCTAATCCTGCTTGATAAGTAACTTTAAACGAATTTGCTTTAACTATTTTTGGGCTAAGAACATAATTAGTAATATTAGTTCCTGCAGAATTAATTACTTGAGTGTTTTCCAAAGTCATCATCGACACTCTTAATCCTAAACCTGCATATGGATACAAAGTAAAATTTGGTTTATTAATAATTGCATATCCAATATTTGTTTGAATAAAATCGATGGAGTTTATTCTTATTTTTTGATTGGTGGCACTTGCATTGGCAGAGGCATAAAAACTTAGATTTACCAAATTAAAATCAACTAGCACATTATCTCTTTTAAAGTTTCCTAACAAACCAAAACCAATAAAGTAGTTGTTAAATTTACTAAATCCGCTTGGGGCTAAACTAGCATTTAAATTATTGGGATTTACAGAGTTGTAGTTAAAATAATATCCAACTCCCATATAATTGTTTTTACGTTTGTTGTAGGCTATTAAGTTGGCTTTTGTTTCTTTAAACTCTGGAGTTTCTTCAATATTTTTCAATCCATCTTTATATAGTTTTAGAATCTTTTTTTCATAAGATTCTGTACTGTCTACACTATTTTGCTGTGCAAAAATAATAGTAGGAATAAGCAGAGTAACGGCTAAAATAAATTTGTTAGTAATCATAAAAAAGTTTTTCAAAATAACAAACAACAGCAACAAATTGTTTACAAATGCTTACATAAAATTAAGCAACTTTTACCCCAATTAAATTTCTGATAACTACACTTGCACAAGTTGCTCCAAACACGGCTGGTAAATATGAAATTGTACCATAAGCCGATTTTTTATAATTACTACCATCGGTAAGCATTAAACTGTCTTTATCGGGTAATTCTGTTGAAAAAACAACTTGTAACCCTTTTGTAATACCATGCCTTTTTTTGAGCATTTTGCGAATTTGTTGTGCAAATGGACAAGTATGTGATTTGCTAATATCCACCACTTGCAATTTTGTAGGATCTAGCTTAGCACCAGCACCCATACTACTAACAATTGGAATTTTTGAATGAAATGCTTGAGAAATAAAAGTTAGTTTTGGGGTAATGCTATCAATAGCATCTATGATATAATCTGGCTGTAAAGCTACTAAACCCTCTACCATAGTTGGATTTACAAATTCTTTTACCACTGTAATATTTAATTCTGGATTAATAGCTTTTAAACGTTCTTCCATAATACTTGCTTTACTTACACCATGATTAGTTGCTAATGCTGGCAGCTGGCGATTTCTGTTGCTAGGATCAACCACATCACCATCTACAATGGTTACTTTTCCTACTCCTGCACGTACAATAAATTCTGCTGCAAAGCTACCAACTCCTCCAAGCCCAACAATCATTACATGTTTGGTGGTTAGATGATGTACTTTTTCTTCTCCAATTAATAAACTAGTTCTCGATAACCAAGAGATATCCATTTTTATTTTTGATTTGTTGATTGAGGATTTTTTGATTGAAAGTTGAGCATTGAAATCATAGATCAATAAATCAACCAATTTACAATATTTACTCTGCCCAACTCATAGTATAACCTTTATTTTCAATTTCAAGAGCTTGCTTTGTAAGCATTAATGGATGAAAAGTATCTACCATAACTGCTAACTCTTGTGTTTCTTTTTTGCCAATACTTTTTTCAACAGCACCAGGATGTGGGCCATGTGGAATGCCTGCAGGATGCAGCGTCATCATACCACGTGTTACATTTTTTCTACTCATAAAATCTCCATCTACATAGTATAATAATTCGTCGCTATCAATGTTGCTGTGATTATATGGTGCAGGAATGGCTTGTGGATGATAGTCGTACAAACGAGGGCAAAAACTACATATTACAAAATTATGTGCATCAAAAGTTTGATGAACAGGTGGTGGCTGATGCACTCTACCAGTTATAGGTTCAAAATTATGTATGCTAAAAATATATGGATAACAACAACCATCCCAACCCACCACATCAAATGGATGATGGGCATAATGTAAGCCATATAAAACACCTTTCTTTTTTGTTTTAATTACAAAATCTCCATTGCTATCTATTGTTTGCAAATTTGAAGGAGGAATAATATCTCTTTCGCAGTAGGGTGAATTTTCGAGTAATTGGCCATATTTACTGATGTATCTTTTTGGGTAACGAATAGGGCTAAAACTTTCAACAATAAACAACCTATTATCGGCAGTTTCAAATTTTATTTGGTAAATACTACCTCTTGGAATTACAATATAATCGCCATAAGTAAAAGCTAATTCTCCATATTGAGTAAGCACTTTGCCTTTTCCTTCGTGTATAAATATTACTTCATCGGCATCAGCATTTTTAAAAAAATAATCGTTCATACTTTGCTGTGGTGCAGCTAAGGAAATATGGCAATCGTTATTTACCAAAATTGGTGTTCTACTTTGCAAATAGTCTTGCTTTGGTTGTACTTTAAAGCCCTCAAAACTGCGATGCTGCAACATTTTTTCTTCAGCAATTTCTGGTGCAACATTTATAGGATCATCGGTTTTAATAATTTGAGTGGGAGGATGTATGTGGTAAAGTAAAGAATAATCATTACTAAACCCTTCAGTGCTAAATAACTGTTCTGAATACAATCCACCGTCGGGTTTACGAAATTGTGTGTGACGTTTTTGTGGAACTAAACCTAGTTTTTGATAATGTGGCATAACAATACAAATAAAAAACGAAGGTAATGGAATAGCTTTAACATAAAAAAGGCTGCTTTTTTAGCAGCCTTAAAATATTAACTAATTGGTCTAAACCATGGTACATCTGCAAATCTAAATGGCCAAGGAATGCTAGCAAATAATACTACAAAAGCAACAATATAAAACCACATGAGTTTTCTATGTTTAGCTTCGTCATCTAAGGTAGTATTTTTTGTAATTCTTCGAGAAAGTGTAACTATTACTACAAACACCAACATACCAATGGCATGTTCTACAGCAAAAAAACGCATTAACTTATCTTTCATTACTGCACCAAAACCAAGTTCACTGATATAAGAATAACCTTTGCCACCAAAAAAATAGTTATATATTCCAATTAAAAAATTAAGATGTGATAAGATCAATAATCTTAAGTTCCATTTTTTATCGGCATCTGAAAATGGTTTATCGTTATTAAGTAAAGTACGAGCAATATTTACAATTAATACAATTACAATTAACCATCTGAGTAGACTGTGTAAGCCTAAAATCCAGTTATACATGATTTGTTTTTTTTGCAATATATATGAAAAAAAATTACAATATATATTTTTTTAATCTTTTTTAAAAAGCAACGCTCCTGCAAAAATGCCAAGAAATAGCCCAATGAGCAAACCAACTTTTACATTTTTTATTGCAAATCCAATTAGTAACCCAATGATTATTAAAGTAGCTGCTCCTATTTTTCGTCGTGGTTGCATATTATTTATTGTTTTGCAAAGCAATTATGTTAGACATTAATTTTAATGCACCATTAACGCCTGCTGGCATTTGTCTAAACATGGCTAGGCTTACATACACCATATTGCCTTTTCCAAAAGGAGCAATAATTAAACTTCCTGAACTTGGCTTTTCGTTGGCATCGTTCATTTGAAGTGGGCTTACAAACGCACTATCTAATTTATCGGCTTGATATGTACTTCTTTCTTGTACCCAATTGATAAAGTCATTGCTATCTATTTTATTTGGAAAATTTAAAACCTTGTGCTGCGGAAGTAAAAAATTTACAGGGGCATTTTCTTCAGTTACTCTGCTGCTTGCACTAACTGTAAAGTTGTATGGGCCAACAGCAATTTTTTTGTTACCCACTAATCCACTTCTTAAGTATTGTACTATAAAATTTCCACCATTGCTAATATACTCGTTAATGATGTTGTTTTTATTGCTAAGCCACTCATGTATATTATGGGCTCTTATGCCACAAATTATGGCTTGATATTGTTTTAAGTTATTTATAGTTATGTCCTTTTCTTGTAAAACATCCACTAAATAACCCATTTGTTCTAACACTTCTGGAACCTTATCGCCTGCTCCTACAATATAACCAACTTTGTTGCCTACAACTTTTAAATTGGTAACTAAGGTTTTTTGAACAGCTGGCTTAAAATAAATAAGGTTTGGAATATGGTTGTATTTTATTTGTACATCGTATAAAGCGGGTTGATGGTTTTGTAATTGAAAACTATCAATATACTCATCTAATTGTAGATTATTTTTAGAAACCTCAAAAACAGTGCTGTACTCTTTTTCTTCAAAAGGCTTCAATTTTTCTGTAGATGTAAACCAAGGTTGATGATTTTTTAAGATGTTGATAGAATTGTTTGAGGCTGTTGTTGCATAATAATTAATAGATACTTGACTGTTTTTTTTGGGCTTAAAAATAACTAATGGATTTTTTTGCCTTACAATTGTTGCTGGCAAAATTGGCAATGGTTGATACAATTCGCCTCTTACCAAATCAACATATTTATACATTACCGGTTTATAAAAATTAAACAGCTTTCCATCTATTTCAATTTCAAAGTTTGAAGTAAAGGCAGCTTCGTTATTGGGTTTGCCAATTAAATTTTGGTCAGCTACTTCAAACATTCCTTCATTAGATGAAGCTTTTTTTAGCCAATATGGTTGACTGATTTCTTTATCTACCAATAAACTTGTACTAAACGATAGTGGTTTTATATACTGCAGTATAGTTGATTTTTGGTAACTATAATTTTCGAGCTTAACTGATTTAATACTAATGTTAACTGGTGAACGATTTACAGCTAAAAAATTTACCTTTAAACTATCGCCTTGTACAGCAACATCTTGGGTTGTAGTAGCTTCTAACAATAATCCTGAACAAGCTTCTATTAAATCTTTTACTTCGTTTAGTTTTTTAATTTTCCAATTATCATGCTCTGAGTTTTTAAACCATTCATCTTCTAATTTTTCTATCTTATTATAGATATTTATTAAAGATGATACGGATTTAGATGGTTGCTCAAAACTAAAATTTTTAATCGCCTGTGCAATTAATTGGTCTATTTCTTCGCCTCCATTTTTAAAACGTTTAAAGCTAGTTTCTACATCTTCAAACAAATCATTAGTAGCATTTGCACCATTTACATAAGTAAAGTATTCAATTAAATTTCCTCTACGTCTTGCTCTACCTTCACCTTGACTTTTATGCATGCTTCTTGCTTCTGCACCAATTTCTCCATAACTTTTTCCTAACAAAGTATTATATCCACCAACATCTATTTTTAATTGATTTTCAGCTGTGGTGTTAGTAGTTCCAAAATTAAAAGTATTCCAAAAAATTCTTTTTGCTTGCCAAGGGTTTACTCCAAACTTAAATTGCTCAGGAAATTTTGATTTGTCGGCAGCAGCAACAAATGCTTCGTGAGCTATAATTGCACTAGCTGCATGGTGGCCATGGCCAGCTCTTGAATCTGGCGGAAAGCGAGTAATAATAACATCTGGCTTAAATTTTCGGATCACAAAAACCACATCGGCCAATACTTTTTCTTTATCCCAAATTTTCAAAGTTTCGTCAGATGATTTACTAAAACCAAATTCATAGGCTCGGGTAAAATATTGTTCAGCTCCATCAATTTTTCGGGCAGCTACTAATTCTTCAGTTCTAATCAAACCCAATTCAACGCCTTGTTCTGGCCCTATTAAATTTTGTCCCCCATCGCCTCTGGTTAAACTTAGGTAAGCAGTACGATAAAGTTTTTCTTTAGCAAAATATGGCAACAAAGTATTGTTTTCATCGTCGGGGTGTGCTGCAATGTATAAAACACTTCCACACACTTGCAGTTTTTTTAACTGCAAGTAAATTTCGTTACTATTTTGATTAATATTAAACTGTTGGGCACTTGAGTTTATTGTAATGAATAAACTGCAAAAAATAGTTAAAATATATTTATACATTATGTACTTTATTTTATGTGTTGCTGAAATAGTTAGCCACCTCATGTATTGCAAGTTTTTGTTGATTGCCTGTAGCCAAGTTTTTAATCACACATTCATTATTTTGTAACTCAGAGGCACCGATAATTAGTGCAAAAGGAATACCTTTTTTATCGGCATACTTAAACTGCTTATCAAATTTTGCCACTTCATGATACAAATCACAAGAAATATTTTGGTTGCGTAGTATTTGCATAACTTCAGTTGCTTTTGCAGCTTCATCAAATCCTAAATTAAAACATAAAACTTTAGTAGAAGCATTGATATTTTCAGGAAACAAATTCAGTTCTTCCATCACATCGTAAATTCTATCAACTCCAAAACTTATACCAACACCTGGCACATTTGGCACCCCAAAAAGGCCAGTTAAATCGTCGTATCGGCCACCACCTCCAATACTGCCTATACTTGCTTTAAGTGCTTTAATTTCAAAAATTAAACCTGTATAATAATTTAGTCCACGAGCCAATGTAAAATCAACAACTATTGGTAAATTTTGTTTCAATAAAAAATCTATTTCTTGTAAACCTTCTTCGGCTAAAGCTCCTTGCAGCAAAGATTTTATAGCTATTATTTTCTCTTCATTTGTACCATTTATTTGCAAGTACTTTTCAATTATTGCAATAGCTTGTTCTTCAATATTGTTTTTTACTAATTCTTCTTTTACTTTATCGATACCAATTTTATCTAATTTATCAATAGCAGTAGTAATTATAGTCATAAACTCCAAGCCACCACAAGCTTCTGCTAATGCAGCTAAAATTTTTCTACTATTTACTTTAATAGCAACTTCAATACCCAATTTTGTAAATACGGTGTTATAAATGTTTACTAAATCAACCTCGTTCCATAAACTTTTACTACCAACAACATCAGCATCACATTGATAAAACTCTCTATACCTGCCTTTTTGTGGTTTATCGGCACGCCAAACAGGTTGCATTTGATAACGTTTAAAAGGCATTGTAAGTTGGCCAAAGTTCATAGCTACGTATCGTGCAAAAGGTATGGTTAAATCGTACTTTAAAGCCCTTTCAGTAATTGCTGTACTTGATTTTCCTGACATTATTTTTTCGAAACCTTCTTGAGTTTTTGGCAATTTTTCTTTGTTATCAAGCCCATTGTTGAGAACTTTAAAAATCAACTTATCCCCTTCATCGCCATATTTACCCATTAAAGTTTCAAGGTTTTCTAATGCTGGGGTTTGTAAGGGTTCAAAACCATGCAGCTCAAAGGTGTTTTTAATCACATTAAAAATGTAATCTCTTTTGCGTAAAATAGTTGCATTAAAATCTCTTGTACCCTGTGGTAAAGATGGTTTTGCCATGTGTTATAAAAATTAAAGTTGGCAAAAATACAATCCAGTGTTAGATAGAATAATAATTTTTATTATTGGCAAATAATATAGCAGCAGTGCTCACTAAAAAACTGATGTGCATGCTATTTACCATTATTACTTATAATCTGATTACATGCTTGATGAAGCATTTCAAAAACTTTTTGATACCCATCAAAATTGCCATACCAGGGGTCAGGAACTTCGATATTTTGGTTTGGATAAACCACATTCATAATTAAATCAACTTTAACTGGATTAAAATCGTTTCCTAAAATTGACTTAACAGCTTGAAGATTATCCAAATCCATGACATAAATTTTATCAAAATAATGAATATCGGCTTTAGTAAACTTTCTGCATCGCTGTTTGCTAATATCAATAGAATGTTGCTTTGCAACTTTTATGGATAAATGATGTGGAGGCTCACCAATGTGATAGCCATTTGTTCCTGCACTATCAACTTGCCAATTTAAATTGTTTTTTGCTGCCAAATGCTCTAAAATTCCTTGTGCTAAGGGGCTTCTACAAATATTTCCTAAACACAACATCAATATTTTCATAGACTAGTTTTTAAGAAACTCACTCACATTTTTTGTCCATTTAAAATAATCATGCTTACACAAACTTTGATGCCCTGCTTGTTCATAAATTACTAGTTGCTTTTTAGAATTTATAGCGTTATAAATTTCATTAGTTTCTGTAGCAGTAACTCTAGCATCTTGCCCTCCCCATTGCAATAATACAGGACAAGAAATTTTTGCTGCATAATCTTTTGGCTTGTAGCCAAATGCCCAAAATCCCTGCTGTGTGCCACCCCAAAAACCAAGTAAAGTGCTTATGGGTTGCTCAGGCAAATGCATCATTCGAACCCTTCCTTTAACTGCATCTTGTAATGTTGCAAATGGCATTTCACAAATAATTTTATTAGGTTTTAAAGCGTATTCATCAACAGCTTTTAAAACTGCTGCAGCACCCATACTTATACCCCAAAGTACAATTTCGCCCTGATATTTTTGTTTAATGTAGTTGTATGCAATTTGCACATCATTAGTTTCGTAGTAGCCAATAGTACAAGTGTTGCCTTGGCTATTTCCATGAGCCCTAAAATCAACCAAAAAAACTCTATAACCTAAACTATCAAAAGCATAGGCTTCTTTTAAAATTCCTGCTTTATTACCTCCATGTCCATGAAACATAATAACAGTTTTTGAAAAAGCAGTACTTTGATTTGGCGATTTATAAGTTTCCCATGCTTCTATTAAGAGGCTATCATTATTTTTTAAATAAACGTTGGTATGAGGCAACAAAAAGCTGTCTTTAATAGTATTTTTTGGGTACTTTACGCCAAAAACCATAGCAGTTATTTTTTCAACACCACTCATTTGTTCAGGTTTTTTAAGGGGGCCAACACCGTCGTAAAAGTGGGTAAACTTATAAGCGTGAAATGCAGTGATGACATTGAGCAATAAAAAAACAAAAACCAAAAAGAAAACAACTTTCTTTAACCACTTTTTAAACATAATCAAACGATTTTCGTGTAAAATAATGAGGTTTTAATGGTTGTTTAAAATAATTATTATTTTAGCGGTACATACATGGTTTAATAGTTTTTAAAAGATATTTTTTATTTAATTAAAAGTTTGTAATTAAATGCCTTTATTTGTGCATACCCATTTTATAATAAGTAATAAAAATTAATGAATTACGAAGTAAAAAAACACGACAAGTTTTCTTTTATTGAAGAGGGCAACGGCGAAGTACTTTTGCTACTGCATGGCTTGTTTGGTGCATTGAGTAATTTTAAAGATTTAATTGAGTTTTTTAAAAAGGATTATAAAGTTGTAGTTCCAATTCTTCCTTTATTCGACTTAGATATTTTTCATACCACCGTTAGTGGATTTGAAAAATTTGTACAAAAATTTATTGAAGCAAGAAACTATAACAATATTCATTTATTAGGTAATTCTTTAGGTGGACATGTTGCTTTATTACATACACTTAAACATCCTGAAAAAATTAAAACATTAACACTTACTGGTAGCTCTGGCTTATTTGAAAATGGCATGGGAGATAGCTACCCAAAAAGAGGCAATTATGAGTACATTCAAAAGAAAACTCAATTAACCTTTTACGACCCTGCAATGGCAACAAAAGAACTAGTTGATGAAGTTTTTGAAATTACCAACAACAGAATTAAAGTAATTAAAATTTTATCGCTTGCAAAAAGTGCTATTAGAAACAACCTGGGTGATGAGCTTAAAAATATTAAACAACCTACCCTATTAATTTGGGGTAATAATGATACCATTACACCTCCATTTGTAGGAAAAGAATTCAACAATTTAATTCCAAATAGTGAATTGTTTTTTGTAGATAAATGTGGCCATGCTCCTATGATGGAAGTTCCTGAGGAATTCAACAGAATATTAGCACAATTTTTAGAAAAAAATAAAAATTGAGTACTGTAATTATTAGCTTCATCTAATATGCTAAACAAAGAATTAATACAAAGTAATTTTCCAACACTTCACTTAAAAGATAAAGTGGAATTTGCTTTGCAATTAATGGATGATTACGATGTACAACACTTATCAGTTACAGATGAAGAGCATTTTCTTGGAATAATTAGTAAGCAAGATTTAATTGATACTAATGAATCATTTAGAATAGAAACCCTTCAACATCAGTTTTTAAATAAATTTGTGCCCCAAGATGCTTTTTTTTCTCAATCATTAGCTCTTATGTCAGAAAATGAATTGAGCATTGTAGCAGTTACCAATAATGAGCATCAATACATCGGTAGCATTACAGTTTTAAACATTATTAATGCATTAAACAAATTTTTAGACACTTCAGACAATGGTGCAGTAATTGTTTTAGAAGTTGATAAAAGGCATTATAGTTTTGGAGAAATTAGCCGATTAATTGAAACAAACAATGCATATATTACTCAGCTAAATACATTTTTTAATAACGAAACTGGCCTTACTACAGTAACTATTAAACTTAACACAAATGAAGTTAGTGATATTATTGCTACACTTCAACGCTACGATTATCATATTGTTCACTATTTTGGGGAAGAAGCCTATGCAAATGAAATTAAAGAGAACTACAACCATTTAATGGCCTACTTAAACATTTAAATACTTAACCCAAAAATTGATTCTTAGCTTTTAAAAATAAATGAAGTATAGTTTAATGTTTTACTTTTTTGTGCTTTGCAGCCATCTTATAAATGCACAAAATAGCAGTTATAATAAAGATTCTTGTGTTATTATTCAGGATATTATTATTACTGGAAACAAAAAAACTAAAAACTTTATTATTCTAAGGGAGTTAGTATTTCAAAAGGGAGATACAATTTTAAAAAGTCAATTAAACGATAAATTACTTCAAAGCAAACAACTCATTTTTAATACTACATTATTTGTAACCACTGATGTAATTGCTGCTCAGGGTAGCGAAAATTTTTATACTGTAATTGTTGATGTAAAAGAGCGTTGGTATATTTTTCCACTACCTCATTTTAAATGGGTAGATAGAAATTTTAATGAGTGGTGGACCAATCAAAAAGCTAGCTTAGATAGGGTAAATTTTGGATTAAAATTTTTTCATAACAACCTTACAGGAAGAAACGATAGATTAAACATTAACATTATTACAGGTTACTCAAGAGAAACTAGTATTAAATATGAAATTCCATTTATTGATAAAAAATTAAAGCATGGATTTTCTGTTAGCTATGGCACAAGTAAGCAAAAAGAAGTAAACTACAACACGAGTGCCCAAAATAAACAGCAATTTTTTAAGCAAGAAAATCAATTTGTACGTAATTACACTTTTGGTAATTTAACCTACACTTATAGGCCAGATCAATATTGGCGACATTATGTAAGACTTAGTTATATCGATGATAATATTGCTGATACCGTAGCAAAACTTAACCCAAATTATTTTGGAAATGGAAGAAAAAACTTATCGTATGGTGAGTTGCAATATGGTGTACAATATATTAAAACAGATTACAATCCTTATCCAACAAAAGGTGTAATTACACAAGGTAGTATTACTAAAAAAGGATTTGATAGTAATTTAGATATGTGGCAATTGAGGGCAAGTGCTTTATTTGCTTTTCATATAAAACAAAAAGGCTATGGCAGGATAAAAGTTGGGGCATTGGCAAAATTTCCTACAAACAATGTTTTTATAAATCAGCAACTATTTGGCTATGGTGATTTTACTTTACGTGGGCAAGATTTATTAGTAGTTGATGGTTTGGCTGGCTTTATAACTCAGTTTACTTATGGGCACGAATTATTAAAGTTCAACATAAAAACTCCTTTAAAAAACAAGGCATATCAAAAAATTCCTTTTAAAATTTATGCCAAAGTTTTCTCAGATTTTGGATACAGCCACAATCCTATCAACAAACAAAATTTACTCACCAATCAACTTATGCGAAGTTGGGGTGTTGGGTTAGACATTTTATCTATCTACGATTTTGTATTTAGAATTGAGTACGGTTTTAACCAATTTGGAAATGGCAATTTAGTATTTAATACAGGATTGTAGTATTATTTAAACTTTATAGTAAATCTGTTTTTGCTTTCTTCAAGAGGTTCATAAAAAAATGTAGCATTATGAATATTTGCTATCCTGTGTACAATGCTTAAGCCAAGTCCAAATCCCTTTACCCTTCCTACATTTTCACTTTTTAAAAATGGCTCTTTTAAATTGTCAACTTCACTTTGGGTTAAATGTTTGCCAGAATTTTCGAAATGAATTTCTAATTTTTGTTCTTCAGCTATTAATATAATATTAGTTTTTTGATTGCTCGAATACAAAAAAGCATTTTTAATTAAATTAGTAAATGCACTTCTTAGCAATGCTTCACTAGCTTTTAGTTCTAAAAAAGATTCATTTTCTGGAATGGTTTCAAATTCAAAATCAATACTCATACCAGGAAACAATTTTTTGGTATATGCCATCGACTCATAAAGCAAATCATCGATACGAATATTATGCCATGTAGGTTTATGTTTTAGTTTCTCGAATTGTGATAATAACAATAGAGAATTGGTAAGTTCTATTAAATTATTTTGATCTTGTTTTAATGAGTGCAAAATGGTTTTATACTCCTCGGCAGTATGATTACTTAACAAAGCTGCTTGTGTGGTAGCATACATAGTAGCTAAAGGTGTTCGTAACTCATGTGATGCATGTTGTACAAAGTTTTTTTGTGCAGAAAAAGCTTCGCTTAACCTTTTTAGTAAGTTATTAAAATTAATAGCCAACTTGTTGGTTTCGCTGGTAAACTTACCAATTTTAACTGGAGTAGTAAGATTATTCTCATTAATGCTTTCCATTTCTTCTGCCAATTTTGTAAGTGGTTTTACCGCAGATATTACAATTAAATTACCACCTAAAAACGCAACTATTGAAAAGAAAAATGGAACGAATACTAAAATAAATTTCAATTTTTTTAAGCTCAGAATTGATTCATTATCGGTAGCAATAACTATAACTGAGTTTTTTGTTGCTTCGTCAAAATCAAGATATTTATAAACAAAATTTGATTCTATAAACTTATTTTTTTTACCAACAAATATCTCTTTGTTTAGCAATATTTTTTTTTGGTTGGGAAATGAAAACAACAAAGAATCTTGTTGGTTAACTATTTGAATTTTTTTATTTGCAAAAAAATGATTTTTAACAAAGTTGTTTTCGGCAGAAGCATGTTTTAAACCCTTTGCATGATTTAAATAATACTCATAAGCAGTTGAACTAGTATTTTCTAACTCTTTTACAAATAAATCTTCTCTAAAATTTTTGTATAAAAAGTAAATGGCAATTGAGCTTAAAATCGATATCACTAAAACTAAAATTGCAAAGCATAGTGTATACAAAAATCTTAAACTCATTTATTTTTTATTTAATAAAATAACCAAATCCCGACTTGGTATAAATCAATTTTTCTGAAAATGGCTTATCAATTTTATTCCTTAAAAAACTTATATATACTTCTATCGTATTGGTGCCTGTATCAAAACTTAAATCCCAAACTTTCTCTAATATTTCTTGTTTTGAAACTACATTTCCTTTGTTTTTTGCAAGTAATGAAAGCAATGCAAACTCTTTAGCAGTAAGTAAAATTTCTACATTATTGCGAAATACAGTTTTAGCTTTAAGGTTAATCACTAAGTCTGAAATTTCAATTACTCCGCTGCCAATATCTTTTTTTTCTTGTTCAGTTCTTTTTATGAAAACATTTATACGTGCAAATAATTCATCAAAATGAAAAGGCTTTATCATGTAATCATCAGCTCCTAATTTAAAAGCATCAACTTTATCTTGTATTTCACTCAATGCAGTTAACATTAAAATAGGAATAGCTTTACTAGAATTTCTAAATTGCTTACAAAGTTCAAAGCCCGTTGTATCGGGCAAACTAATATCTAATAAAACTAAATTATATGTTTTTGAAAAAAACAATGCCTCAGCCTCAGTTCCATTGTAAGCAGCATCAACATAATAGCCTAATCTTTGTAATTCGCCTTTAATTACGTTGCTTAGCTTAACTTCGTCTTCAACCAATAAAATAGAATACTTTTTTTCCATAAATATTACACGTTAAAAATAAGAGATTATGAGACTAGTTTTAATTTATTTGTGTACAATTTGTTGTAATTCGTTATTATCTCAATCATCAAAAACTGTTTTTGAGCAATCCAATGGATTACAAACTGCAACTTACTTTAATATTATAGATTACTACAATAAGTTAGATGCTGCTTCTAATAAAATTACTATTGAAAAATTTGGTAAAACTGATGCTGGCTATCCCCTGCATACAGTGATTTTTTCGAACGACAAAACCTTTAATTCTCTATCGGCCAAACAAAAAAATAAAATTGTTATTCTAATCAATAATGGCATTCACCCTGGCGAACCTGATGGGATTGATGCAACCATGATGTTATATAGAGATATGGCTTTGGGTAAAATAAATGTTCCTAACAATCTAGTTTTAGTTACTATACCAGTATACAATATTGGTGGCTGCTTAAATAGAAATAGTACAACAAGAGTTAATCAAAATGGTCCTATTGAACATGGCTTTAGAGGGAATGCTCAAAATTTAGACTTAAATAGAGATTTTATTAAATGCGATAGTAAGGAAGCTGTAGAATTTATAAAAATATTTCAGCAATGGAAACCCCACATTTTTATTGATAATCATGTTAGCGATGGAGCCGACTATCAGCACATCATGACCATGCTTACTACACAACACAACAAATTAGGGGGTGAAGTTGGAAAATTTTTACACGATGTTTTTGAGCCATCATTGTACCAAAGCATGAAGCAAAAGAATTTTGAAATGTGCCCATACGTAAATTTTGAAGATCAAAATCCTGATAAAGGATGGACTGCTTTTTATGATGCACCAAGGTACAGTAGTGGCTATGCTGCATTGTATAGCACTATGGCTTTTGTACCAGAAACACACATGCTTAAGCCTTATAAAGATAGAGTTTATAGCACTTATGCATTTATGCAAACAATTATAGAAAATGCCTATTTATACGCTAATAAAATAATTGAAAACAAAGCAAAAGATGAAACATTTAAAGCCAACCAACAAACCTTTGCTTTGAGTTATAAAGTAGATACTAGCAAGTTCGACAAAAGAATATTTAATGGATACGATACTAGCATTAAAATTAGTGCTGTTACAAAGCTGCCTCAATATTTTTATAACCACAACAAGCCGTACACTAAAGAAATTAAATTTTATAATTACTTTGATGGTATTAATGCTATAGTAAAACCAAAAGCATATATCATTCCACAAGGATGGCATGCAGTTGTAGACTTATTAAAAATTAATGGTGTGAAATTAGAAATTTTGCAACAAGATACTGTAATTGAAGTAGAGGCTTACATGATTGAAGACTATAAAACTTTACCACGCCCTTACGAAAAACACTATAAACATAGTAACGTACAAACTAAATCTATCATAAAAAAACAACGATTTTTAAAAGGAGATGTTGTAGTAAAAACTGGCAGTTTACACGATAGATTTTTAATAGAAACTTTAGAGCCCAAAGCTGACGATAGCTATTTTAATTGGAACTTTTTTGATGCTATTTTACAGCAAAAAGAAGGCTACAGCAACTATAGATGGGAAGCTGTAGCAGCGGAGGAACTTTTAAAAAATCCTACGTTACAAAAACAATTGAACGAAAAAATACAATCCGATCAAAAATTTGCAAACAATGCAAATGCCATTTTAGATTATGTATATAAAAACTCAAAATGGTACGAACCTGCCCATAATTTGTATCCTGTGTTTAGATTGGTAAATTAATATTTATTAAAAATTAACTAAAGTATACAAAAAGGGTTGTTGAAAATGTCATCATCTTTTTTATCAATTCCTATAAATTTTTTTATAGAATCATGCCATTTTTTAAACAAGTATATCATATCATTTAAATTGTAAGGTTAAATAAAACAAAAGCCTCGAAGTAAACTTCGAGGCTTTTTATGAATTAGTTAAGACTCAAAGTTTTTGTTTTTGAATTTTAACTTATTAGTTATTCGATTAATAACCCATATCACCCATTCCACCACCTGGCATAGGGTGTGCATGTGCAGCTTCAGGCTTTGGCTTGTCGCTAATTACACACTCTGTAGTTAATAACATACCAGCAATTGAGCTTGCATTTTCTAAGGCTACACGACTAACTTTAGTTGGGTCGATGATACCAGCTTTAAACATACTGTTTTCGTATGCTTCAGTTCTTGCATTGAAACCAAAATCACCTTTACCCTCTCTAATTTTTTGTACTACAATGCTACCATCGATACCTGCATTGCTAGTTAATGTTCTGATAGGAGCTTCTAATGCTGCACGAACAATATTTACACCAGTAACTTCATCGTCCAATAAACCTTTCATTTTTGCACCTAAGGCTTCAATTGCTCTAATGTAAGCAACACCACCACCAGGTACAATTCCTTCTTCAACAGCAGCACGTGTAGCAGCTAAAGCATCATCAACTCTGTCTTTCTTTTCTTTCATTTCAACTTCAGTTGCAGCACCAACATATAATACAGCAACGCCACCAGCTAATTTAGCTAAACGTTCTTGTAATTTTTCTCTATCGTAATCAGAAGTTGTAGTTTCAATTTGGGCTTTAATTTGATTTACTCTACCAGTAATATCAGTTTTTTTACCTTTACCACCTACAACAACAGTATTGTCTTTGTCCATTGTTATAGAAGCAGCTTGACCTAAGAAAGTTAAATCTGCATTCTCTAATTTATGACCCATTTCTTCACTGATAACAGTACCACCAGTTAAAATAGCAATATCAGTTAACATTTCTTTTCTTCTATCGCCAAAACCAGGAGCTTTAACAGCAGCAACTTTAATTGTACCACGTAATTTGTTTACTACTAATGTAGCTAATGCTTCTCCTTCTAAATCTTCAGCAATAATTACTAAAGGACGACCACTTTGAGCAACTTTTTCTAAGATATGAAGAATATCTTTCATTGCAGAAATCTTCTTATCATAAATTAAAATGTAAGGATTTTGCAATTCAGCTTCCATTTTTTCGCTGTTGGTTACAAAGTATGGAGAAATGTAACCTCTATCAAATTGCATACCTTCAACCACATCAACTGTAGTATCAGTACCTTTTGCTTCTTCAACTGTAATAACACCTTCTTTACCCACTTTTGCAAAAGCTTCAGCAATTAATTTACCAATTACTTCATCGTTGTTGGCAGATATTGTTGCAACTTGTTGAATTTTTTTATTGTCGTTTCCAACAGTTTGAGATTGAGATTTTAAGTTAGCAACTACTAGTGCAACTGCTTTATCAATACCTCTTTTTAAATCCATTGGGTTTGCACCAGCAGCAACCATTTTTAAGCCTTCGCTAATAATAGACTGAGCTAAAACTGTTGCAGTTGTAGTACCATCACCTGCTTGATCAGCAGTTTTAGATGCTACTTCTTTCACCATTTGAGCACCCATATTTTCAACTGCATCTTCTAATTCAATTTCTTTAGCAACAGTAACACCATCTTTAGTTACTTGTGGTGCACCAAATTTTTTCTCAATAACTACATTACGACCTTTTGGTCCTAAAGTTACTTTTACAGCGTTGGCTAAAGTATCAACGCCTTTTTTCATTTTATTTCTTGCTTCGATATCGAAGAATATTTGTTTTGCCATTTTTTTGAGTATTTAGTATTGAGTAGTTAGTAGTTAGACTATCTACTCGAAAATTATTATTGTTTTAAAATATTACGCTGGCAATTACTAACTACTAATTACCAACTACTAACTACTAAACTATCGCTAGTATATCGCTCTCTCTCATTATTAAAACATCCTGTCCATCAACTGTAATTTCAGTTCCTGCGTATTTGCCATACAAAACAGTGTCACCATTTTTTACTGTCATTGGCTCGTCTTTTTTACCAGTACCAACTGCTACAACAATACCACGTTGTGGTTTTTCTTTTGCAGTGTCAGGAATAATAATACCGCCAGCAGTTTTTGTTTCTGCAGCAGCAGGTTTTACAATTACTCTATCATGTAGAGGTGTAACGCTTAACTTTTTTGTAGCCATCGTTTATATGTTTTAAATTTTAAAAATACTTTTGTAATTAAGTATTTCAAGGATGTTGCCAATGAGCCATTTTGTTACAAATTGTCAGTAATTAAACTATATATAATTAAAAAATTGAAAGTTTGGCATTTTTAATTAAAAAAGCCGCCCAAATAGGCAGCTTTTGTTGTAAATCAAAAAACCAAATTCTAAAACTATTTGCTAATAAATTTCATCAATTCATCTTTACTGTTTTGCATATTAAAAGCATTAGTTACAGTAAAGTAATTTTGTTTATCGATTACTCGAGCATACCCCATCTTTGCCAAATCGAGTTTATTGTTTTCAAAGTCGAATAATTGAACTAAATCTTTCATTTGATGGGTAGTAAACCAATTTTTATCGATTATTTTTTTTGCCATGTCTACCCTACTGTTTTCAAAACTTTGATTTTTCAATGTTTGTTTCATGGTATTAAACTGATTCATTGGCATAATTGCACTTGCAAAACCATAATTAAATGAATTGCTATTAGTTTTTCTAAAATAATCTACATCATTAAAATTGTCGTCAAACCCATTATTAACATCCCAATTTTCTGTTTCATCTTCCATTGTATCATCTTCATTACTATCATTTGAAGTACGCCAAAAGCCGCTATTTTGTTCTTGTTGATCAAAAAATGGTTTTCCAAATCGGTTTACAGTAATATCATACACAAAGCTTTCTCTAATTAAAACTTGGCGTTGCACTACTTTTCGCCACAAATTAGTTGAGCCGTAATTATAAAAATGATGAAAATCATTTTTGTTTTTTATATAAAAAATTGAAAGTGTATGGTATCCTGGTTGCAAATTTTTAATTGTAATTAAATTATTACTACTAAAGTATTTTTTACCATTGATTATAACTTTTAATGTGCTATTTGCTGGAGTATTTATAGTTAATTTAGAATTTGCTATTGAAACAATTTGCAATAAAGCTGCAACAAATACAAGTATTATCTTTTTCATAAAACTAAAATTAAAAAGTGAAAAATTAATTTTATAACATGTTATTAAAAAAAAGATTCAATTACAATGCCATAGTTTAACTATAAATGATAAGCTTTTGTTAAAGCCAAAAAATGTATTTTGTAAAAATTCTAAATACTAATTTTCTTTTGAGAAAGAATAAGCATAAAAAAGCCCTCACTTGCAGTGAGGGCTTAAATTTTTGTAGAGCGTACGGGAATCGAACCCGTGATTCCTCCGTGAAAGGGAGGTGTCTTAACCCCTTGACCAACGCTCCATTTTTATTTGGGTTGCAAATATAGGAGCATTGTTTAAAGTAGCAAAATTATTTTTAACCTGCAGATGCTATTTTCCAAAAAGGCCTTTAATTGTATCTAATATACCACCACCACTGTTATTAGCATTTGAATTTCCTCCACCAGTAAATTGGCCAATTAAACTTTGAATATCTAAGCCGCCTGCACCTCCTGCTACTTTGCTAATTATGCTTTGCAAATCAAAACTACTATCATTTGGGTCGTTAGTTTTACTTACAAATTTATTAATAACTGTTGGTAATAAACTACTTGCAATACCGCCAGCTGCATTACTATCTAATCCAAACTTGCTCATTAAATTTTGAACCAAACCACTTTGCATGGCACTAGCCATTGGTGAACTTCCAGCATTTCCACCTCCTTGAAACATATTCATAATGTCGCTAAAATTTCCATTACTAGCAGCATTTTTTAATGTGTCTACAATGCTATTACTTGCCAATGCAACAGCTTCATCATTACGTTCATTCGGAATTGCTGGATTATTTATAATGGCATCTCCAGCGTGTTCTTTTACAAGATTTAATAAATTGTCTAACATATTTTTTGTTTTAGTACCACAAATTAACTTTTTATATGCAATTTGCAGCGATTTTTGAAATAATAACATTGTTAATTCTCAATTATCTTGCCAAAAGCATAGTTGTACATGAAATTAATTCTTATCATAATAATAAAACAAAGAACAACAGTTATTTGTAATAATTAAATTTTTATACAACTAATAAAGCCACTTGATTACAGTGATAATTTTAGAAACAAAAAATAAGAAATAATTTACGGTGAATATAAAAAGTAAAAAACATCAAAAAATTAAACCGCCCACAATACTTATCATAAGATTTTCTTCTATTGGAGATATTGTGCTTACTACTCCTGTAATAAGATGCATTAAAAAGCAAATTCCCGGTTGTATAATACATTTTCTTACAAAATCATCGTATTCCAATGTTATAAAAAATAATCCTTATATAGATGAAATAATTGAATACAATCAAAATTGGGATGCAATGATTAGTGATTTAAAGTACAATAATTACGACTATGTTATTGATCTTCATCACAACATACGAACTTTAAAAATTAAGCAACTTTTAAATAAAGAAAGTTTTTCTTTCCCAAAACTTAATATTCAAAAATGGCTTTACACCTCCTTTAAAATTAACATTTTACCCAATATTCATATTGTGGATAGATACTTTAAAACAGTTGAAAAGTTAAAGGTTAAAAACGATGGTATTGGTTTGGATTTTTTTATAAACGAACAGGAGCAAATTAAACAAAGCGATTTGCCTACAACCCATCTTTTTGGCTACATTGCTATTGTAATTGGTGCAGCATTGGAGACCAAGAAAATGCCTATTGATAAAATTAAAGCTATTTGTCAACAAATTAATTATCCAATTGTACTTGTAGGAGGCAAAGAAGATGAAGAAAATGGTGATAAAATTGCAATAATTGATGATACTAGAATTTACAATAGCTGTGGCAAATTTTCACTTGCCGAAAGTGCAGATATTGTAAGAAAAAGTAAACTTGTAATAACCCATGACACTGGTTTAATGCATATTGCAGCTGCATTTAAAAAACCTATCATTTCAATTTGGGGAAACACAACTCCAAAATTTGGTATGTATCCTTATTATGGGCAAATTCAATCATCTCATATTGCATTTGAAATTAATGATTTAAGTTGCAGACCTTGCAGCAAAATTGGTTACAGAAAATGTCCGAAAAAACATTTTAACTGTATGAATTTACAAAATACAAACCTAATAGCAGCAACAGCTGCTCAATGGCTAAAAGAATTAAAATAATGATGAGTAATATTTTAACTATAACCATAAATCCATGTATTGATAAAACAATTTGGGTGAAGCAATTGGTTCCAGAAAAAAAAATGAGAACTTTAAATAGTGAAGTTGAGCCTGGTGGTGGTGGTATTAATGTAGCTAGAGCCCTGAACTATTTAGGTCAAACAACTACTGCATTGTATTTTTATGGCAGCTTCAGCGGTGACGAATTTAACAAACTGATGAGTGTTGAAAACATACCTACTATTCCTATTAAAATAAATGGTGAAACCAGAACAAACATTTTGGCAATAGATAATTCAACAGATTTGGAATATAGATTTGGAATGGATGGCCCAACAATTGAATCAAACAATATAAATGATTTACTTATACAAATTGAACAACTTCCTGCATTTGAATTTATTGTGCTAAGTGGGAGTTTACCTTCATCAGTTCCAAGCGATTTGTATAACTCTATTGCTGCTTTAGCTGCAAAAAAAGGAAGCAAGATAATTGTAGATACTTCGGGAGAGGCTTTAAAAAATATAGTGAAAGAAGATATTTACTTATTAAAACCTAACTTGGGCGAACTAGCCTCATTATGTGATGTTGAACATATTAATAAAGATGAAATTGTAGCCTATGCACAAAAATTTTTGTTAACGCACAACTGCAAAATCATGGTAGTAAGTTTGGGAAAAGATGGAGCATATTTAATTACAAAAGAGGAGGTTTACTATCAACAAAATCCTAAAGTTGAAGTTAAAAGCACAGTTGGTGCTGGTGATTGTATGGTTGCAGGAATGGTTTTAGCATTAACAAAGCATAAATCATTAGTGGATGTTTTAAAAATGGGTGTTGCTTGTGGAAGTGCAGCAACAATGTATAGCGGATACGGGCTTTGCAAAAAAGAAGACGTTGAAAATATTTTAAAAAATCTATAATTAAAGAATGAAAAAAATTTCGATATTAACAAGCATTATTCTATTAACCTGGAGTTGCAACACAAAAAACAATTTACCCACCATTGGATTTGTTGATGCATTTGAAGATAATAGTTTATCTCAAGCTAAAAAAGGGTTTATAGATGCACTTGCAAAAAATGGATTTAGTGAAGAAAAAAAAACTATCAATTTTTTGTATAAAAATGCACAAGGCAGCACACCTGCTATTACGCAAATAGTTCAATTTTATAAAAGCAAAAATGTAGATTGCATTGCAACTTGCCCCACTATTAGTACAACTGCTGCTTTACAACAAACAAGCACTATACCTATATTTATGATGGTGGCCCCAACACCAGATTTAATGAATTTTGATGGAAAAAAATCTACACCCAACAATCTTTTTGGTGTAGCAGAAAATCAAGATTATATCGACACCTCATTATTGCTCATCAAAAAAATCATTATAAAAAACACTCCTCTTAAGGTTGGTGTAATTTTTAATCAATCAGAACCTCAAAGTGTGGCTGCAATTAATAGATTAAGAACTGTTGCCAAGCAAAATAATATTGAACTTACTATTTTACCAGTTACAACAAGTACTGAAACACTTTTAGTAACTCAGTCGCTTTTATCGCAAAATATAGATGCATTTTTTGCTATGCCCGACAATATTGTTTTTAGTAGTTTTGAAACAATTGTTAACATTTGTAACAAATCAAAAGTTCCTGTATTTACGAGTGAGTCTGGGCTAGTAGAAAGAGGTGCTATAGCTGCTTATGGCACAGATTTATACAATTGGGGTTTTGAATGTGGCGAGCAAGTAAGCATTTTTTTAAAAGAAAAAACTACCAAAAACTTAAAGTGGACTTTAGTAAAAAACAGAAAAAAAATGTACAATCCTGCAGCGGCCAAACAGTTTAACATTCAACTGCCAAGCGATTATGTTGCAATAAAAAGTAATTAATGTTTTCTGCAGCCACATCATACAAAACAAATACCTACAAATTTTTAGTACTTGTTGCAATATTTAAACTAATTATTGCAAACTTTATTGAACTAGGTAATGATGAAGCTTACTATTATAGCTATGCTTTAGCCCCTGCATTAAATTATTTTGATCATCCACCTATGGTGGCTTGGCTTATACAAATAACAACATTAAATCTTTCGGGTGTTAGTGATGTTTGTATGCGACTAGGGCCAATTATTACGAGTACAATTGCTTCCATTTTTATTTTTAAAACCACCACGTTAATAAGAAACGAAAAAGCAGGGTGGTATGCTATTTTAATGTATCAGGCAAGTGTTTACGGTGGCTTTATTGCTGGTTGGTTTGTTTTGCCAGATGCTCCACAAGCTCCTTTTTGGTGTGCTGCCTTATATTTTATGGCCAACCTAATTACACAAAAAGATAAAAATGAAAATAAAACTTGGTATTGGTTAGGAATTTGCATTGGTGCAGCCACTTTGAGTAAAGTGCATGGCCTGTATTTATGGTTTGGTTTTGGACTATTTATTGTAACACACAAAAGAGAATGGTTATTAAATTTCAGATTGTACATATCCTTTTTAATTAGCCTTTTATTTATTATTCCAATTCTTATTTGGAACATTCAAAACAACTTTATTACTTACACTTTTCATAGTAATCGTGTGGTTACCAAACAATTTAGCACTAATGATTTATTTAGAGAAATTGTTGGCGAAGCTCTTTATCAAAATCCAATAGTATATATCATTATCATAATTTCCATAGTATATTTTTTTAGAAAAAAAATTATTCACCAAAACCAAATATTACAGTGGTTGCTTTGTATGAGTATTCCAATGATTTTTATATTCTGGTATTTTGCCAGTTATAATCCAATTTTTCCTCATTGGAGTGGGCCAGCTTTTGTTGCTTTAATCATCATCGCAAGCTTATATATAGAACAACGAACTTTAAGAATATTTCCTAAAAAAATTATTGCAGCTTTAACCTTAACATTTGCAACTTTAATTATTGCTGTAGGTTTTGTGCAGTTTGCTCCAAGAAATTTTGGCAGCCAAGAAAATCATAATTATGGAGAATACTGTCCAACTTTAGATGTAAGTGGTTGGCAACAATTTAGTTTACAATTCAAGGAACTAAAAGAAAAAGATGTACAGCAAAATTTAATGAAAGAAAATAGTGCCATAATAATAAACAAATGGTTTCCTGCGGCACAACTTGAATATTATACAGGCAGATTAACCAATACTAATATCATCGCTTCTGGCAGTGTTGAAGATGTGCATCAATTTGCATGGCTAAATAAAAAAAGAAGTTTTTCGCTTGGACAAGATGCTTATGTAATTGTACCTTCAAACATGCCATTTGATGTAGAAGCCAACTATAAAAAATATTTTAATAGCATTATTAAACCTCAAATCATTAAACAAATAAGAAGTAACAAAACAGTTCGCTTTTTTTATGTTTGGCGTTTAAAAAATTGCATCAATAATAGTTTTATAACTAGTTTAAAATAAAAAAATTGCAACAAAAACACTTAGTAGTAATTGGTGGAGGAGCAGCAGGTTTTTTCTGTGCTATTAACGCTGCTGAAAAAAACAAGAACTTACAAATTACTATTATTGAAAAAACTGTTAATGTATTAAGCAAAGTAAAAATAAGTGGGGGAGGCAGATGCAACGTTACTCATGCTTGCTTTGAAATTGAACTATTAAGCAAAAATTATCCAAGAGGTGAGAGATTTTTAAAAAAGGCATTCCATTGGTTTAACACCAATGATACAGTGTTGTGGTTTTCAAAAAAAGGAATTACCCTAAAAACAGAAGCGGATGGCAGAATGTTTCCTTCAACTAATAGTTCACAAACAATTATCGACTGTTTACTTAAAGAAGCACATAAATTAGGTATAACCATTATCACCCAAACTTCAGTTGAAGAAATACAAAAAATAAACAATGCTTGGGAAATAAAATGCATGCAAAAGCCTTCAATTACTGCTGATTTTGTTTGTGTTACAACAGGTGGCTTTTCTAAAGCAACACAATTTAAATGGCTTACAAATTTGGGACATTCAATAGAAAATCCTGTACCAAGTTTATTTACATTCAATATTCCAAACAACACAATTACAGCACTTATGGGATTAAGTGTTTCTAGTGCTCAACTCAAAATTGTTGGCACTAAACTTATTACTCAAGGACCCGTTTTAATAACACATTGGGGATTTAGCGGACCTGCAGTTTTAAAATTATCAGCCATTGCTGCAAGGGAATTAGCAGATAAAAATTATGAGTTTAGCATTTTAATAAACTGGTGTAGTAATTTGTACAACTACGAACAAATCAAACAAATTTTATTGCACGAAAAAACTGTAAAAGCCACACAACAAATTGCAAATAGCAATCTACTTAACTTACCTAAAAGATTATGGCAATACTTTGTTGATATTGCTGGAATAAAAAATCAACAAACTTGGGCTAATGCTACAGCCCAACAAATAAACCTTTTGGCTACAACACTTACACAACAAGAATTTAAGATTAAAGGAAAAACTACTTTTAAAGAAGAATTTGTAACCTGTGGTGGAATAAAACTCAATGAAGTTGATGTAAACACCATGCAAAGCAAATGTTGCAACAACTTGTTTTTTGCAGGCGAAGTTTTAGATATTGATGGTGTAACAGGAGGCTTTAATTTTCAAAATGCTTGGACAACAGGTTACATTGCAGCTAAAGCTATTGCTGCTTTGTAGCACTGCTTGCTATTAATTGTTTTACAGTCTCTATTTTTTTATCAATTCCTTTTTTAATAGCAAAACTGCTTGGTGGCACTTCTATATGGGGTATAATTCCACGACCTTTACTTCTATAATTATCCATTACTAATTTATACAATGGCAAGCTTACTCTTAACTTAGTATTAGGCAAATAAATGGTGGGTATAAACATGGCTGAATTTCCATAATAAGCACCACCAGTTTCTTCTCCTACTATAGTTACATTGTTTTGATCTTTTAGCCATCCAGCAAAAAGTGTTGCTGCTGAAAAAGTATAACCACCTTGAATTATATAAATTTTTCCATCGAAATGATATTTATTTTTTGGGGCAAAATATTTGGTTTCATATACTCGATTATGCCAAAGACCATCTTCCTTTTTTTTACTGCCAAATAGTTTTGCAATGGTATACGCCCAATGAAAATTTATAAATTTTCCATTTTTTAGTGTGGGCTTTTGTGCAGCAACTGTGTCGCCTACTTTAAATGCCAAACTGCTTAAATATTTGTTTAGCAAAATAGCGTTGCTTACCCGACCTCCCCCATTTTCTCTTATATCAAAAATCACATTTTTAAGTTGTTGCTGTTGAATAGTTTTAAAAGTTTTCCTAAAAAATGTTGGTAGGTTACCACCACTAAATGTAGATAGTTTTATATATGCTGTGCTTGAAGCACTGTCTATTATCAAACTTCTTTTACTCTCTAACAAAACCTTTCGTTTTTCACTTTTTGTTGGTTGCTTTACAGTTGCAATTTCATTTTTGATTTTGCCAGTTTTTTTGGTAGTATCTATTTGTGGTTTATACCATTTTACTTGTACAAAATCTTCTTTCCCGGTTTCGTTAATGTAGCCAATTTTATAGAGTGAATCTAATCCATAACAGTATTTATACCACATTGGAAAATTACCAGAAATTACTTGACTTTTATGATTATCTGCATTTCCATCGGTGCTTACTAAATTAAACATCTCGCTAATAATTTTAGAAACAGTTTTGCCATTAATGCTAGTAATTATTGTTCCTCTTTTTAACATACTATCACTCACATTATAACGACCAAGTACAACCATACTATCCTTCCAAGTTTTTATTTGTAATGGAAAAATTGGATAAAGTTTACCTGCAACTAGCTCATTAAATTGTTTTGAAAATCGAACAGTTGTATGTCCACATTTTATTTGCTGAACTATTTGTTGCAATTTGTTTCTGCAGGTTAATTCGGGTAACGAATCGTTTAGTTTTTCATTTAATAAATCAATAAAAAGTTTATCGATACTATCTTTTGTGGTATACCAATATAAAGATGGATGGTGAGTTTCTAAAATTTGCTTTAAGGCAACTACATCTTGCTTAAAAGCTGTTGAACTATAATATTGATTGAATTTATAATTTTTATTTTTAGTTGCTACACACGAAATACAAAGTGGAATAATTAATCCAAAATAAAAAAACCTCAACAGTTTACACATTAGTAAATTTCATTTTAAGTTGCTAATGTATGAAAGTTGTAAGATTAACGAATTGATGTGTTTTGTAATAAAACTATAATCCCAATGTAATACAACCATATAAACTAGTTAAATCCTTTTCTTTGCTATAAAATACTTGAAAAATGTGGTATACATTGGGTCAAATAATTATCAGAAACAGAAAACTAAACTTAATTGGCTTATTACTTATAACGGCTTTTTTTGGTTATAAAGCATCAAAAATTCAAATGAGCTATGAGTTTAGTAAATCTATTCCAACAAATACTAGTACTTATAAAGATTATAATGATTTTCAAAAAAGATTTGGAGGAAATGGAGAGTTAGTAGTTGTTGGCGTTGAATCTAAAAATTTCTATACGCCAGTGAATTTTAATTTGCTACAAAATCTTCATAATAATTTAAAAAATATTTCAGCAGTAACAGATGTTACTAGTGTTTTAACTGCTGTACATCTTGTTAAAGATACCATTGAAGAACGATTTAACTCTACCAAAATTTTTAAAGAGCCATTCAACAATCAACAGCAATTAGATAGCAGTAAACAGATTATTGAAAATATCCCATTATACAACAGCTTATTGTACAATAAGCAAGAAAATGCTTATTTAATAGGCATTACAGTAAACAAAGACTCTGCAAATAGCAAGGCAAGAACATTGATAATGCAAAGAATTGAAGCATGCATAAATGATTACAAAAACGATTCAAAAAATGTAGTACACATTAGTGGCTTGCCCTATATAAGAACAATTATTGCTGATAAAATAAAAAAAGAAATGAACTTTTTTTTAATTGGTTCATTGCTGCTTTCAGCTTTGATTTTATTAATATTTTTTAGAAGTTTGATGGCAACTTTTATGAGCCTTTTAGTAGTAGGCATGGGTGTAGTTTGGTGCTTTGGTCTAATGGTTTTATTTAATTTTAAAATTACATTGTTATCAGCATTAATAGCTCCCTTAGTTGTTGTAATTGGCATTCCTAACTGTATATATTTTTTAAACAAATACCACAGCACGTATCAACACAATAAAAACAAAGTATTTGCACTACATACAATGGTGGGCAAAATGGGGGTTGTTACTTTATTTTGCAACATTGCAGCAGCCATTGGTTTTGCTGTTTTTGCTCTTACAAAAAGTGCTTTACTGCAAGAGTTTGGAATAGTATCGGGTATTATAATATTTGCATTATTTTTCATCTCATTACTTTTTATACCCTCTGTTTTGAGTTATTTATCAGCACCTACTGAAAATGAAATGAGGTATCTACAAAGCAAATTACTTAGTAAAGTTTTAAGTAAAATCGAAACTTTGGTAATGCATAAAAGCAAGTGGGTTTTTGGTGTAACAATTATTATATTAATTATATCAATTATTGGAATTTTTAAACTTAAAAAACTTGCTTACATAGTAGATGATTTGCCTAAGCAAGATATAGTTTATAAAAATTTAAAATGGTTTGAGCAAACTTTTAAAGGTGTAATGCCCTTAGAAATTATAATTGATACTAAAAAGAAAAAAGGATTACAAAGAAGCTTACAGCCCATTGAAAAAATTGATGAGCTTAGTTTTGTTATTTCGCAAAACCCCAATGTTGCAAAACCTTTGAGTTTTGTGGATGGATTAAAACTTAGCAAACAAGCCTTTTATGATGAAGATAGCAATAGCTATAGTATACCAAACAGCATGGCTGAACTTGCTTTAATGACTGATTACATGAAGCCCAAAATTGGCAGTACAGAAACCTCAAAAAAAGGCTTTGACAAGTTGTTGCAAAACTTTATTGATAGTAACAAACAAGTTGCAAGAATTAGTATAAACATGAAAGATATTGGCACACTTCAACTACCTATATTAATTAAAGATTTTAAAACCAAAGCATATCAATTATTTGATAGTACCAAGTACAATATAACTTTTACAGGTGCAAGCATTACCTTTTTAGAAGGCAGTGCTTTTATAATTGATGGGCTTAAAGAAAGCATCATCTACGGTTTTATTTTAATTTCATTGTGCATGTTATATTTATTTAAATCAATCAAAATATTATTGTATAGTATTGTTCCCAATATTATTCCATTAATTATAACTGCAGGAGTAATGGGCTGGTGTGGTATTCCTTTAAAACCAAGCACAGTGCTTGTATTTAGTGTTGCTCTTGGTATTGTAATCGATGTTACAATTAGATTTTTAGTAAACTACAAACAAGAATTGGCACATTATAACCATCAAATAAATGCCACACTTATAAATACTATACAACATACAGGTATAAGTATAATATACACTTCATTAGTACTAGTTGTTGGTTTTATTATATTTTGCTTCAGCAATTTTGGAGGAACTCAAGCACTAGGTTGGCTTACCTCATTAACTTTATTTACTGGTACATTTACTAATTTAATTTTATTACCTGCATTAATGAAATCTAATGCCAAAAAGGAATTAACACAATAATTTTAGTGTACATTTTGCTTACCCCTAATGCAAGGGATTTTTTACATCCTTAAAACAATACATTTTTGTATCAGCAAAACAGTAACAGGCTGTTTGGTCTTAAGGAGGCTTTAAAATCCAATATCTTTTTTAAAAATGCTAATGCATTTTTTAGATTTTAAACATTGATGATTAATTGTTAAAAATTGATTATTAATTAAAGTGATAAGTTTTATCTTCGATGCTATGATAACAATTGGCATTATAGAAGATAGCCCTTCTTTGAGAGGCAACTTAGAAACTTTTATTAGCACACAAAACGATGTTAAGCTTTCTTTTAGCCTAAACAGTATAGAGCAGTTTTTGCAAAAAAAAGAAGAGTTAGTTGAACCATTTGTAATTTTTTGCGACTTAGGGTTGCCAGGTATTTCTGGGCAAGAAGGTATAAGTTTGATAAGAAAATTTTGGAGTGATTGCTTTATTGTGGTTATCACAGGCAATGACGAAGAAAGTGTAATTTATGACTGCATTGAACGAGGTGCAAATGGTTATGTTTTAAAACCATTTAAAGTAAATGAATTACTAAACCAATTAGATATTGTAAGAAATGGTGGTGCTTTATTATCGCCACAAGTTGCTAACAAATTATTTAAACAAATACAAAAACAAACCGTAACTGCCGATACTAGTATATATGGTTTAACCACAAGAGAAAAACAAGTAGTAGACGAACTTTTAAAAGGATTAACATATAAAGAAATAGGTGTAATATTAGGTATTACAGCAACAACCGTAAATGATCATTTAAAAAACGTGTATCCCAAAATGGGTGTTCGCACCAAGGGAGAATTGATAAGTAAAATTTTAAAAACCTAATTTATAAATAATGTTTAATTCCTCTAATTTAGATAAAAATATACTAGAAAAAGAGGGATTAGAAATAGTATTATCGAGTAATAACTTTGCGATTTTAATCGAAAATTTACAAAGGCAAGTAGTATATGTTAGCCAATCTTTTTGCGACTTATTTTCTATAAAATTACCTTCTACTGCACTATTGCATTCACATGTTTTAGATAATGCAAAAGGTTTTAGCTTACAATTTATAGAACACGAAAAATTTTACAACTCAATCCTAAACCCATTAACCTCAGTTATAGAAAAAGAAGCTTGGGTTTTGAGAAATGGTACAACTATTTTCAGAAGCTTTTATCCTTTCACGCAAAACAATTTGGTGCAAGGTTATATTTGGTGCTATACTTTAGCTAATCAGCCAATTTTAAGCTCAAAAAACAACCAAGTAGCTCATGAGGAGATTCCTTTTGAGCAAATTTTAAATTTATTACCACATCCAATTGCTTTATACAACTTACAGAAAAAAATTAAAGTAGTTAATGAGGCTAATATTGAATCGGCTCAAAAAAGAAATTGGATAATTGGAAAATCTTTAGATGAATGGTATAGTTACGAAAATAAAAATGTAATTGATGCTTACAAAAGAATTAAAAAACTTGATGAAGCCATTACAAAAAATATTGCAACTACAACAGAAGAAACTTTTATTAATAATAATTTAGTTAAACAAACAATTCTGTGGCACTACATTCCAGTTGTAAACGCTAACAAACAAATTAGATATGTTCTTGAGCATGGAATTAACATTACAACTCAAAAAAACTTAGAAATAAAGCTGCAACAAAGTACAGAACATTTGTTTAATGTATTGCAACACTGCAGTGATTTTATAATTCATACAAATGATGAGCTTCAAATAAAGTTCATCAACAATAGTTTTAAATCATTTTTACAACAAAAAAATGTACACTTAATTACTGATGCCTTTGAGCTTAAGCAGTATGAAATCTATAAAAAAATATTTACAGTTTTACTAGGCAATCTAAATGATTATCAAGGAAAAATAAAATTAGCAAATTCTAACAAAAAAGAAAAGTTGTTTAAATACAATTTACTTCCCAATTTTACCGTTGAAGATGGAAATAAAGGAATTTTGATTACACTAAACGATATTACTACTAAAGAATCTGAAGAAGCTCAGTTACTTAAACTCGTAAAAAGAGAAAAAGAGTTAAATGAGCTTAAAACAGCTTTTGTAAATATGGTAAGTCACGAATTAAGAACGCCACTTACTGTAATTTCGAGTAGTGCCGAAATTTTAGATTTACTGTTAGATGCAGGAAAATCTAAAGATGAATTACAGGTTTATACCAAACAAATTGTTGACGAGGTTGAAAAGATGACTGCATTTATGCAAGATCTTTTGATGATAAGTAAAATAGAATCGGGAAAAGTTGAACTTAAAAAATCCCAAACTAGTATTATTAATCTTGTGAAAGATTTACTAAATCAACAATTTTCTCCCTATAAAGATGGTAGAAGTTGCAAGCTGATCATAAAAAATCAGGAACAGTTAGTACAACTAGATTCAAAAATGATTACCCATGTTTTACAAAACTTATTAAACAATGCCTTTAAATATTCTAGCAATAAACCTACACCAATTTTAAGAATAAGTTTTTCGAAACAATTTGTATATGTAAGTGTGGTTGATGAAGGAATTGGAATACCTAGCTCTGAACTAAAAAATCTTTTTACTTCATTTTACAGAGCTTCAAATACTGGCAATATTAATGGAACAGGCATTGGGCTAATGGTTGTTAAATATTTTACACAACAACATTTTGGAGAAGTTTATGTAAGAAGCATACAAAATAAAGGCAGCATATTTACCATAAAACTGCCTTATTAACATCAACATTATTTTTTGAATAATTAGTTATATTGAAGTTGCAACTAATAGAAAAATTGTTCTTTAACAATTTTACCATCCTTAACCTCATAAACACAAATTTCATCAATATTTGTTCTCTCTTGCCCTTTAAAGGTTACATCTAAACCCATGGCAATTGAAAAATGAGTACCACCAACAACAGGTGCTGTTGAATACCCACCATGCACAGCCTCAATAGATTCGTTAAATAATTCTCCTTTCTTAATAATGGCTTCTACTCCTTTTACACTAGTTAAACCTACTGCATGTGGAGGTTCAATACTTTCACAATC
>JBMLOR010000137.1:0-11622 GCA_049242865.1 Chitinophagaceae bacterium
CACCACTAAGTGCAGCAAATAATTTTATGTTTTCGTAGGCTGTGAGGTATTTATACACGTCGGGTTTTTCGATTAAAGCCCCTACATTTTTTAATACAAAATTTCTATTTTCTTTTAATGGTTTTCCAAAAAAATCTATACTTCCACTTGTGGGTTCAATCAAAGTAAGTAGCATACGCATGGTTGTACTTTTTCCAGCACCATTTTGACCTAAAAAACCAAATACTTCACCTGTAGGTACAGAAAAACTTAAATTATCTACAGCAATAAAGTTGTTATTAAATTTTTTGGTTAGGTTTTTTACTTGTATAACATGTTGCATAATTAAATTAAGGAATTGCTAAAATCGTAATATTAAAAAAAAGCCCTGTTATTACAGGGCTTATGATTAGTTATGAACTTTACGTGTAAACCTATGATAAAAAGGTGTTTTACTACCTTCGTGCTTAGGTTTATATTTTCCAGTAATAATAGGAATATACATTACTCTTCTTCTGCTAGCCTCACCAATAAGAGGTGATTGTTTTACACGATGCCAAGTTCTTCCATCATGCACAGTTAAGTCACCTGCATTTATATCAAATCCTACTTCTCTTTCATCATCTGAATTATCAATAAAATACTTTTTGCCAAATAGTAATTTTACTACACTTTGTTTATGAGTTCCTGGAATAACGCGTAATCCTCCATTTTCAAACAGGCAGGTATCTAAATGTATACCTACATTTAACATTGGCATAATTTTTTGACCAAGAAACAAATCTCTTGGGCTATCTGTATGCCATCCCATTTGAGAAAAAGTACTATTAGGTGTGTTTACATAGTTATTAGCAACTAACCCATCTTTTTCATTTTCTCCTATTCTGCCTTCGTAAGGTGCTAAAAAATCTATTAAAGCTTCTAATCTTTCATCTTTCAACAATTCTTTCAAAGGATTACTAAAATGTGAGGTAAAGCAAAATCGTTGAATTGTGGTATTACCTTCCATGTCTTTTCCAAATTTTAAAGGTATGCCATTTATTTTATCTCTTTTTTCTTCCAAAAATTGCTTTTCAATTCTAAATAGTTCGCTCACATAAGTCTCTCTTTGTGCTGGAGTAAGAAAATTTCTGAAAATAATTACACCATGTTTATCAAAAAAATCCATTTGCTCTTGAGTAACTTTAGATCCCAACTCAAAATTGCAATCCCATTTTTTTTGTGCCATGTAGTTTTTAAGATTCTATTGTTAAAAAATTATTATCTTTTTAGGTGTGCAAATTTAAGGTTTGGACAGTTTGGATTGGTATTTTTTTTGATGAAGTTATTCTTTTTGAATTTAAGCGAAATATATCAGTGCTTTTATTTTTTCAAGTTTAAACTAATTTAAATATTTCCCTACTATTGGAACTCTCCTACCAACCCCAAAAGCTTTTGGTGAAACTCTAATTATTGGGCAAAACTGATTTCTTTTGTACTCGTTGTTATTCACCATTTTCAAAGTTTTGTCTACTAGGTTTGCATCAAAGCCTTGAGATTTGATTTCATTAGGGCCTTTACGTAACTCTATATATTGATATAAAATTTTATCTAGTAATGCATAATCGGGCAAACTATCGCTATCTTTTTGATTTGGTCTTAACTCAGCACTTGGTGCTTTTTCTATAATATTTTTGGGAATTACCTCATTTTTTTGATTGATATAATTTGCAAGTGCATATACTTGAAGTTTATAACAATCGCCTAATACACCTAAACCACCAGCCATATCGCCATACAAAGTACCATATCCTGTAGCAAGTTCACTTTTATTGCTAGTATTTAACAAAATATAGCCAAACTTATTTGCAATAGCCATTAGTAAATTACCTCTACTTCGGCTTTGAATATTTTCCTCAGCAAGCCCAAATGGTAAATCTTTAAAAATAGAACCTAAAGTGCTTAAAAAACTATTGTACACATCGTCAATTTTTATGATATCATAAGGATTTCCAAGGTTTTTGCTAAGAGCAATTGCATCATCAACGCTATGACTAGAACTAAAAGGGCTAGGCATTAAAACGGCTCTTACATTTTCTTTTCCTAATGCTTCTGTTGCCAATGCCAAGGTTACTGCACTATCAATACCACCACTACTACCAAGAATAGCTTTTTTAAAGCCCATTTTTGCAAAATAATCTCTGATACCCAATACAAGAGCTTGATGTATTTGAGCTATATTATGATTTTCTTGCAAGGATTCAGGATTGCATTCTTCGTTTGGCAATTCACTTGACGATTCAATTATTGACTCATTAAATGTGCCATTGCTATTTAAATTGAACCCAACAATAGCCTCTTTAAACATGGGCAAAGCACCAATTAAATTGGCATGTTTATCAAACACCAAACTTGCTCCATCAAAAACAATTTCAGTTTGGCTGCCAACACTGTTGCAATAAATGAGAGGTAATTTATATTTTAAAACATTGGCTTTAATAGTTGCTTTTCTATCTTCATCATGAGTGTAATCGAATGGAGATGCTGATAAATTAATCATTACATCGGGATTTTGCTCCATCAATTTATCCATTGGTGCAATTCTGTACAAAGGATTATTTCCTAAGTTCCAAATATCTTCACATATAGTAATAGCAATTTTTTTACCCTTAAACTCCACACAATTCCATTCATAGGCTGGTTCAAAATATCTGTATTCATCAAAAACATCATAAGTAGGCAAAAGTGTTTTATGCACTTCGGCAACAATATTTTTATTATATAAAAAAAATGCTGCGTTAAATAAATCTTTACCTTTTTGAATATGATTTCTTGACGGACTTCCAACAATAATTCCAATATTGTCGCTATATTCTTTGATAATGTTAATAGACTGATAACACTTATCAATAAAATCATCAAATTCTACAAAATCTCTAGCAGGATAACCACAAATACACATTTCGCTAAATACAATAAGGTCTGCACGTTGTGATTTAGCTTCTAAAATAGCATGGATTATTTTTTGTGTGTTTGACTCAAAATTTCCTATATGATAGTTTTGCTGTGCTACAAATATTTTCATTAATACAATAATACTTATTTAATGCAATGGTAAATAATTATTAAGAAGATTGTAAGCCTAAAGTAGAAAATTATAACAGTATTATTTTAACCAGCTACTGTACATAACATAATTGTTTGCAATTCGATTAATTTCTCCTTCAATTAATTCGGCAGAAATATCTTTAACTTTTTTTGCTGGCACTCCTGCATAAATGCAACCCTCAGCAACTATGGTACCTTCTAACAATACTGCACCAGCAGCAATAATACTATTACTATGCACAATACAACCATCCATTACAATACTTCCCATACCAATTAAAACGTTATCATGTATGGTACAACCATGCACTAAAGCATTATGACCTATTGATACGTTATTGCCAATATTTGTTGGATGCTTTTGGTAAGTACAATGAATTACAGCTCCATCTTGAACATTAACTTTATTGCCCATTTTTATATAATGAACATCACCTCGAATTACAGCATTAAACCACACACTACAATCTTCACCCATTTGTACATCACCCACAATAGTTGCATTGGGAGCTATAAAACAATTGTTAGGAATTACTGGAGACAATCCATTAATTGGTAAAATAAATGCCATTTTTAAATTATTGGAGAATTTTGAATATCCCAATCCCAAAGACAGTTTGGATAAACTTTTTCAGCAATTAAATTTCTAAGATTTACAGATACTGAAGGAGCATCTTCTTTATAGGTTACACCAAACCATTTTGCATCTGTTGACTTTACCTTTACATTGCCTAATCCATTTTGAATAAATACATTGGTAACTGATGGAATAAAAAATTCTCCTTTTTCTGTTTGGATGTTTTTTTCTAAAAATTTTTCAAACTCTTGCTCGCAGAGTTCTAAAACATTTTGATGAAAACATATCAAATTCATACTCACTAAAGCGTCTGAAGGTAGAGGATTGACACCAGTTTCATCTTCATACACTAAACTATCAGCAGTTTTATAAACTTTTGTACGCTCGTTTATTTCTATTAAGTTTTTTTCACTATCAGTTTTACAAACTCCTCTGCTAACACTTCCATTTTCACTTAAAGTATTAATAAGTTTATACCCTATTATTCCATATGTTTCGGTGCTGCACTCATTTATTAAAAAATCATAAGCTTTTTGCATACCATCTCTACCATAAAAATCATCAGCATTAATAACAGCAAAGGGTTCGTTTATAAATCCTTTGCAACATAAAATTGCATGTCCTGTGCCCCAAGGCTTAACTCTAGTTTCAGGTAGTTTTCTACCATTTAAAAACTTGTTTAAATCTTGATACACAAAATCAACCTCAATTCTTCCGTCTAACTTTGGACAAAAAGTGTTTTTAAATGTTTCAGCAAATTCTTCCCTAATAATGAAAATAACTTTTCCAAATCCAACCTCTATAGCATCGTAAATAGAGTATTCCATTATAGTTTCGTTACAAGGACCAAATCCCTGAACCTGTTTCATACTGCCATATCTACTTGCCATGCCAGCTGCAAGTATTACTAAAGTGGGTTTAAAAGTATTCATTAGGCATTAATTTATTAATCAAAGCGGCAAAAATAAGGGCTTAAAAGTGTTTAAACAATAGATTTGCATTTTGCTTTGAATGAAGTCTATATTATTCAATAACATACAGATACACAAATTGTCGAATTCGTTTACTAACGGAAAATGTTTTGTTGATGTTTTACGATTAGATTTAATTCATCCCATTGTTAGCGGAAACAAATTTTTTAAGCTAAGATACTACATTGAAGAAGCAATAAACTATAATAAAAAAATTATCACATTTGGTGGTGCTTTTAGTAATCATATAGTTGCAACTGCATTCGCTTGTAAACAAAGTGACATTCCTTGTAAAGCATTTATAAGAGGTGAACAACCCAAAATATTGTCTGCTACCTTACAAAATGCAATTGAATTTGGTATGGACATTGAATTTGTGAATCGTAACACATACAAAGACCTAGCAAAAACTCTTGAAAAAAATAACAATGAATTAATAATTCCTGAAGGTGGATTTGGACAATTAGGCTGCAAAGGGGCTGCTACCATTAATCATTACATTAATGACAATTATAATTACATCATCACTGCTGTTGGTACAGGAACTACTATTGCAGGATTAAGTGAAAATACTAAAGCAAAAGTTATTGGTATTAATGTTTTAAAAGGAAATGAAAATCAAACTTTAGAAAATATAAAAATGCTTCAACCAAACCATAATGTTGCCCTTTTAACAAACTATCATTTTGGTGGTTATGCTAAAAAAAACAAAGAGCTGTTGCAATTTATGAATTGGCTTTATAGTTCCGAAAAAATACCAACAGATTTTGTTTACACAGGAAAATTGTTTTTTGGTTTGCACAGTTTAATTAACAACAACTATTTTGAAGCAAACTCAAAAATTATTGCAGTGCATACTGGGGGTTTACAAGGCAATAACAGTTTATCAAAAGACACACTAATTTTTTAAATCAACTTATATATTTGTCGCAGTGAACATTAAACATTTATTTTTAGTTTTTATTTTATTTATCACAAAGCTTTCAATAGCACAACAACCTTTGCCAGATTTTAAAGTTAGTTTCTTAGGTGGTAATAAAGCTTCCATTTCTTGGTTCAATACTTTTGAAAACTGCAAGCAAATTTCAATTCAAAAATCATACGATAGTACTAAGTTTTTTCAAACAATTTTCACAACACAATCACCAGAATTACCAGCAAATGGCTATGTTGATAACAACTATTTGCCTCAAATTAAAACTTGGTATCGAATTTTTTATGTTACCGATACATTAGGCACTTTCTTTTTTACCAAAAGCCAAACACCTAAATTAAATACATCAAAATTAAATTCTCCAAATACAACTGAACCGCCACAAATTGTAAGAATTCCTACGGAATTAAATCCACCAAAAACCGTTAAAGACAGTTTAAAATATATTCCTTTTGTAAAACCAATTGAAATAAAAATCAATGTTTATTACAAAAAAACAGATAGTTTAATTGCAACTTTTAATACAGTTGATTTTTTAAATTTTAAAGATTCAATAGCCTTAAAAACAAAAGATACATTATACAGCCCAAAAACTTATGAATACATTTTAAAACCGTATGTTCCTGTAATAATTTGGAAGCCATCAACTTATGTTTTTACATCAAAAAAAGGGGTAATCGAAATAAACTTGCCTAAATACAAAAACCACGTTTATAAATTGATTGTATTTGATAATTCTGGAAAAGAATTATTTAAAATAAAACACATCTTACTCGAAAAAATTTTATTAGAAAAAAGTAATTTTCTGCAAGCCGGATGGTACAAGTTTGAGTTGTATGAAGATGATAAACTCAAGGAAAAAAATAAATTTTTAGTAGAAAAGGATTAGCTGTTGCTCATTAAAACTTGCTCTATTGCTGTAGCTTTTAAAAGGCATTCTTCGTACTCTTCTTCAGCATTGCTATAATGTGTTATACCACTACCTACTTTATAGGAAAGTTTATTTAAATGGGCGTCGTAGAATATACTTCGAATTACTACATTAAAATCAAAATCGCCGTTGTTATTAATATATCCTATGCAACCGCTATAAATATCTCGATTCATGATTTCATACTCATCAATCAATTGCATTACTTTATGCTTTGGTGCCCCTGTCATGCTGCCCATTGGAAAAGTTGATTCTATAATGTCTCCAAAAGTTGCTGTATTGTTTAAAGTACCAACTACAGTTGAAATCATTTGATGTACTTGCTTAAAACTATAAATTCCAAATAACTCGTCAACATAAACACTACCTGGGATACACACTTTACTTAAATCGTTTCTTACTAAATCAACTACCATTACATTCTCAGCTTTATCTTTTTTGCTATGCAGCAAAGTTTGCTTTAAAACTTCGTTTGCTGCTAAACTTAAAGGATTGGCTTTTATTGTTCCCTTTATAGGTTGAGCAATGATGGTTTTGCCTTCTCTTTTTAAAAATCGTTCAGGACTAGCGGTTATACAATAATGATGATGGTGCTTATAAAAACTTGCAAATGGTGTAGGTGATAGAGTGGTTAATTTTAGGTAAACTTCAATAGGATTTATATGGATGTTGTTAGATATAAATTCGGTACAGTAATTTATCTCGTAACAATTACCTTTTACAATTTCTAGTTTTAAATTTTCAATTGCTGTTAAATACGCTTCTTTTGTTTGAGTTGGTTTTATAGAATCAACAGCTGTTTTTGTTTTTTTATTATTATGATTTAATAATGTTGCTGTTGTACTTTTAATACTGCTAAATATTGTATTTGGTGAAACTTCTGCAGTATTAATCTCCAAAGCTCCATTTTTATACTTAATCAATATTTTTGGTTGAAAAAAATACAACAAAGGAAACTCTTGTTGTGGCTGATGTTTGTCGTTTACAATTACCGACTTAAAATTATAAGAAATATGCCCAAAACAAGCTAATGCATTTGTTGTTAAATAAGCATTGAGTTCTTGCTTCCAGTTATTATTGTTTTGAGTAATTTTTATATCAGAGAACACATCAACAGCCAACATAAATTCATAAGTATGATAGTTATCTTGGCTATTACAATTATCCAAAAAACAACAAATGTTGAACTGATTAGACCAATTCAACATTTGTTGCTTAAAAATTGCAATATCATCAATTGCAAAAGTTTGAGTGGTATATTTCAAATTAAGTTACTCGAATCAAATTACTAAAAATCATCGTCGTCGTCGTCAAACTCGTCTTTATCGTTAAATAAATCGAATTCTTTAAAATCATCATCTAAACCAAAGTCGTCATCATCTTTATCTTTTTTTCCACCAGATTTTTTACCCTTTGATTTTGGAATATCGAACTCGTCGAAATCAGGATCCCAACTTGTATCATCATCAGACTTGTTCCAATCATCATCGCCTTCCTCTACATCATCTTCGTCATCATCATCTGATGCTGCTTTTTTTGAAGCTCCTTTTGCACCTTTCTTTTTAGGAGCATCATCTTCGTCAAAATCAAAATCATCATCGTCATCTTCTTCCTTAGAAGTAGATGCTTTTTTCTTTTTAGAAGATATTAATTCATCATCTTCAACTTTGCTTTTTGGTGCTGCTTTGCTTTTACTTTTCACAGATTTTGCCATATCTATAGATAGTTATTTTTTTAGGATGTAAAAATTCAATTAGTGATTTAAAAAACAAAGAAAAATTAGATTTTTTTTAAAAATTTTTTTATTCGAAAAAAAAATTGTATGCAATATTTTCCATCATTTTAACAACAAAAAATGCTACCGAAGTAGTAGCATTTTTTGTAGCTTATTTACTATTTATTACTTAAAGTCAGTATCTTTTAAACCTGTATTTACTTTAACTTCATTAACATTAATTACCAAGTTAGTACCCATTTGTGAAATTAATATTTTTGTTGGCAATTGTAACCCTTCATAACTTTTATAATCTTTAAAAAAAGTTGGTATTTGAATGGTTGCACCATTAGGGCCTTCAGCATTAGCAATTGTTTTTACTTTTAAACCAGTTGCCACATCGTAAAAATTAGTAAACTTTCTACCTTTTTTAGAAGTAATTTCTACTTCGTAAGCATCTTTCCCATCAACACTTTCAATACTTTTTACATTAAAGTTATAGTTGTTTTTTAGATAGTAAATTTCATTTACAATTAACGTTTCTTCATCCAATTCTTCTTTGTCTTCATCGTCCATTTCTTTACCAGCAGCCATTTGCCCTTCTTCTTTGTATACACCATTAATTACAGACTGTTTTTGAAGAATCATTGCTCCATTCATTGCTGAGGTATTTCTTAAAAAAGATTTTCCATTAATTATTGAAGTTTTTACATCTGGTTTAAAAGGAGCTCCAGGAATATCCATGCTACCCGACCAAACTACATCTTTAATCGATGAAATTACATTTTCGCCACCTTGTGCTTTAATGGCATTTTCTATAATACTTTTTGCTGATACACTAGCATCAACTGCTTTACCTTTAGCTGGAGCCTTTGTAGGATTACCATTCATGTCAAAATATTGCACATCTCCATACTTTTCTAAACCAGGGGCAACTTGTTTAGCATTGCAAACAACTACTACAATTAAGTTATTTGGTTTAATAAACTGGTTTGCAATTTGTTGAACAGTTGCAACGTTTACATTTTCAATATTTTTAATATAGTTTTTGTAATAATCTTTTGGCATGTTGTTACGAGCAATGTTTAAAGCAAAATCTGCAATAGTTCCTGCTCGTTCTAAACTTCTTGAAAAACTACCTGCCAATTCTTTTTTCACCATAAAAACTTCGTCTTCACCTACAGGTTGCTTACAAATTCTATTAAACTCATTAAAAAATTCACCAATACTACTATCAGTTTTTTCGTTTCTTACGCTTGCACCTGCTGTAAAAGTACCAATGTGTCTATCACTACTTATACTACTATATGCACCATAAGTAAAGCCATGTGTTTCTCTTAAGTTTTTATATAAACGTCCACTAGCACCACCTCCTAAAATACTTGCAGTGATTGAAGCTGGAATTACATTTGGTTCACCTGGCTTTAAAGCAATAGGTGCAATAATGCTAATGTTGCTTTGTACACTTTGTGGTCTATCTACAATTGCAATGATGGTTTTTTTGGCAACTGTAGGAAATGGAACATTAGTTTTAGGAACTACACCTTTTGCCCATTTACCAAAGTGTTTTGTTGCTAGTTGTTTTGCCTTTTCAGTTGTAATATCACCTACAAAAACAAGGTAGCCAATATTTGGTTTCCAATAAGTATTGTAATATTTTTTAACGTCATCAATGGTGATTTTCTTAACAGTTTCTTCAGTTTCAATTTCACCATAAGGATGATTTAAACCATAAGCTAAAGCTTTACTTACATTGCTTGCAATAGCATCTGGCGATTCTTTTTGTTGTTCTAAACCCGATAAGGTTTGCTTTCTAATTTTCTCAAGTTCTTCTGCTTTAAACAATGGATTAAAAGTAATATCTGCCATTAACTCCATAACCTTATCAAAGTTTGTAGTTAATGAACTACCATATACACTATTGCTTCCTGCACTAACATCAGCCCCTAACAAATCAATGGCTTCGTCTAAATCTGCTTTTGATTTTGATTTAGTGCCACGCATCATCATTTGGCCAGCTAAATCTACATAACCTGCTTTATCACCTTCTTTTATTGCACCAATATCAAGCGTTAACGTTGCAGATACTTTTGGTAATTTTTTACTGGTAACTACAAAAACTTTGAGACCATTGGGTAATACAAAAGTTGCTGGGTCGGTAATTTTTATAACGCCTGCTGGCAATGGTTTTGGCGGAGTTGATCTATCTATTTGAGCTTGTGCAAAAAATGGCAAACAAGCTAATGTAATTAGTGATTTATTTATAAATGATTTCATGTTAAAGTAAAATTTTAAATGTTTAAATTGATATAATTGGCTTTATTTTTTTCCTTTACCTACTATGTAAAGCACAACACGATTGTCTTTGTTGAGATATTTTTTTGCAACAGCCAATAAATCTTCTCTTGTTACTTTAGTGAATTTTGCCAATTCGGTATTTATTAAATTAGCATCTCCAAAATACACCTCATAGTTTGCCAAACTTTCTGATATCCCTTGCATGTTTTGGTTTTGTGTTACAAACTCGGTGGTAATTCTGTTTTTTGCTTTTAAATAATCTTTTTCACTAATCAAAGTTTGTTTAGTATTTGAGATAATAGCATCAATTTCTTTTTCTAAATCTTCAGGTTTTACTCCCATATTTGCAATGCCATAAGTAATAAACAATCCAGCATCTTCCATGGCATAGTTAAATGCACCTGTTGCAACGCCCAATTGTTTTTCATCAACTATTACTTTATTCATTACGCTTGAGTTTCCTCCACTTAAAATGGTACTTAAAATGTTAAAAGCATAATACTCATCACTACCTTGTTTTGGTGCTCTATAGGCTTGTACCACCATAGGAAGTTGTACATTATCCTCAATTACATCTCTAACCTCTCCATTCAAAGGTGGCTCTACCACATTTGGACGAGGTATTACGCCCTCCCCTTTTTTGATTGGACCAAAATAATCTGCAATCATTTTTTTGGTGCTTGCTACATCAAAATCACCTGCAATAGATAATACACAATTATTAGGTACATAAAATGTTTTATAGAAATTTTGGAAATCACTCAATTTAGCTCTGCTTAAATGTTCTAGGCTTCCAATTGGCCTCCAACGATAAGGATGTACTTTAAAGGCACGCTTAAAAATTTCTGTAATTACACTACCATAAGGTTGGTTATCTTCTCTTTGGCGTTTTTCTTCTTTTACTACTTCTTTTTGAGTTTCTACACCAATATCTTCAATTTTAGCGTGCATCATTCTTTCACTTTCTAGCCAAAGCCCAAGTGCAAACTCGTTAGCCGGAAAAAGGTTAAAGTAAAAAGTTCTATCAGTTGTTGTATTGGCATTATTGTAGCCACCTGCTCGAGAGGTATATTTATCAAACTCACCTCTTTTTATGTTTTCGCTTCCCTCAAACATTAAGTGTTCAAAAAA
>JBMLOR010000138.1:0-21276 GCA_049242865.1 Chitinophagaceae bacterium
TTACAAAATCATTTGCTCGTATTCACGAAACCAACCTTAAAAAACAAGGTATGTTAGCTTTAACATTTGCCGACAAAGCAGATTATGATAAAATACAAGAAGATGATAGTATTGATGTTGTAGGCTTAACCACCTTTGCACCAAATACTCCACTTACCTTGGTATTAAATCATAAAGATGGCAGTAGCGAAACTATTGTTGCCAACCATACTTATAACCAACAACAAATTGAGTGGTTTAAAGCAGGTGCTGCATTAAATATTATTCGTAAGCAAGTGAATCGAAGTTAACAATTTTTTGAATATTAAAATGCCTCTTGTATTTTGCAAGGGGTATTTTTGTTTAAAGTGAAATTTCAATGAAGATTACAAAACTTTCCATAAAAAACTTTCATCAATTTAAAGATTTAGAAGTTGATTTAACTTATCCAGTAGGACATAAAAAAGAAGGAGAACCTTTAGATAAAGTTTGTTTTATTGGACAAAGTGGGACTGGAAAAACTACATTGCTAAAGTTAATTGGAGGACATACTTATACAATTAGTAAATTATTTGAGGAGTACAAACCCGAGGAGTTTAAAGATGTTCTTATTACAAAACAATTTAAAGAATATTCAACTAATATAAGAGTTAGAGTAAGTAAAGATGAAAATGATGTTTCCACTAACACATACACTTGGAGTAACTATAAAAAATTAGGTGAGAATATTGATTTTGAAGACATTATTAAAATTGAAGAGGAGTATTTAGATAAAATCAAAAATCAGTTCATATACTTTCCAGCAGAATTAAAATTTGACACACCCGAAAATGCTAAAACAAATATTGCAGATAAGAAGGTAATTGACTTTAGCAATTATAATTTAGGTGATGTCTGGGGTATTGTTTTGAATGAAATTCAAAAGTATCGTGAAAAAATAATTGTTTTTAAACAACGAATTGCAGATATAGCTCAACAAGGTACAGAGATTGATACTGTTAAAATAGAAAAAGAAATAAAAAAATTAAAGGCTTGGGAAAAGAAAGAAAAAAATCCTTTAGCTTCATTAGCAGATGATTGTTTAGACCCACTATTGAAACATTTTAATCTTAAAATCAAAAGAGAATTTGAGTTTCAAAAACAGTCCGATTTTAGTTTTATTAGTGTAGAAGATATTGATGGTAATACAATCCCACAAAATCTTTTTAGTACAGGAACAAAGCAAGTGATTTTTAGTGCTGTTCCATTATATCTTTTAAAACCAGAAGATGCTTTAATTTTGTTTGATGAACCTGAGCGTTCTCTATACCCCAATATCCAAAAAATTCTCATTGATTATTACACCAAACTTGCCATCAATTCTCAATTCTTTTTTGCCACACACTCACCTATTATTGCCTCAAGTTTTGAGCCTTGGGAAATTGTAGAGCTTAAGTTTGATAAAAAGGGAAAAGTGTATCAAGAATTATATTATGACCCTAAAAAAGAAAGGCACGTAGATAACTACACCATCATCCCATCTTATTTGACTTATGATTTAATGTTGAACAAAGTTTTTGATTTAACACAAACCCATAGCACAGAACGTTCAGAAAAAATTACAGAAGTTTTAATGTTACGAAATAGAATAAAATCATATAAAGAAAAGGGTACTCTAACCACAGAAAAAGCAAAAAAAGATATTGAAAAGTATAAAGACCTTGCCAATAAATTATTCTGGGAATTTGACATAAATTAATATGCAAAAAATTGATAAGTCATTAATACTTGCAACTGAATATAAAAAATGGTTGGATAGTATAAATAAGAAATATAAACACCCAAATTATACATCATCTAATCACAGATTTTATTATGATGTAATAGCCAATTTGCTTTGGGTACAAAAAGGTCTTTGTGCATATACAGAATTATTCTTATGTGATGTTAAGCATTTAGATAAATCAAAATGGAAAAATGGCAAGTTTGAGCAATTTGATTTTAAAGGTCAACTTGACCATTATGATGCCACTTTAAAAGAAAAGAAAGGTTGGGAATGGAAAAATTTTTTTATGATAGACAGTGATGTTAATAGAAAAAAGAATGATAAAAAAATGAGTGGTTACCTAAAACCAGATGATGAAAACTATAACCCATTTTACTTTTTGCAATATGATTTTAAAACACATAATTTTACTCCAAACACAGAAAGAACAGAGAAAGAACAAGATAAAATTTTAGAAGAAATAAATATTCTAGGCTTGAACTTTCAGCCAATAATCGATATTAGAAAGAAATATATCACACCATTAATTGATGATGTAAGTTTAGGATTAAAAACTTATGCAGAGGTAAGAAAGAATTTATATCAATTTTACACTTCATTTGAAATGTCGTTTAGGAGTTTACAATTAGAGACAAATTTAGTGGTTTAAAGCAGGTGCAGCATTAAATATTATTCGTAAGCAAGTGGCGGGGTAATTATTTATGATGAATGTTGAATGATGAATGTTGAATGTTGAATGATGAATGATGAATGATGAATGTTGAATGATGAATGTTGAATGATGAATGATGAATGTTGAATGATGAATGTTGAATGATGAGTGATGAGTGATGAATGATGAATGATGAATGATGAATGTTGAGTGATGAATGATGAATGTTGAATGATGTATTATGAATTATGAATTATGAATGATGAGTGATGAATGATGAATGTTGAATGATGAATGTTGAATGTTGAGTGATGAATCATGAATCATGAATCATGAATGATAAATGATGGATTATAAAAAACCTCAAAGTTTTGTAAACTTTGAGGTTTTTTTGTGGTACTTATTTGCAGATTTGCTCATTGAGTTATTAGATAAGATATGTTTTCAAACAGATTGTAAAATCTTGATATTTAATTGAAGTAATTAACGGGTCAGACGCTTCAAAAGCGTCAGACCATTACCAGCACGCAATAGCAGTGGCGATTATGCACCCATAAACTTTAAACCCTTTGAAGAAGCTTATAAAGCACTCACCGAAAAACTACAACCTTTGGTGTACGAGTTGGGATTTTTTAAAGGTGTAGCAAAACAACCTAATCCCTCTTTGTGAGGGTAATAAGGCAGCAAGTGTTGATGTATTCGAAAAAAAAGTTAACAATGTTGTGGTGTTAAAATTCCCTCCTTTGGAGGGGCAGGGGTGGTAAATAAATCACTTTGTACCTCGTCCCAACCATTTCTGTGTGGTAACAAGCCATTTTTTGCTCGTCCCAATCATTTCTAAATGGTAACAAGTCATTTCTGAAGAGTACACAGTCATTTCTGTGTGGTAACAAGCCATTTTTTGGTGGTACATAGTCATAAAAAAAGCATCCCAACCATTTTTACATGTTAAGATGCTTTTTAAATTATCAATTGTCAATTATAAATTAATGTTTTATTCCTTCCAACCGAGTTTTTCACGCAATTGAGGTTTACTACTTAAAGCAATTTTACCCATTACTTTAAACTCACTAAACCATTCAGCAAAATCATCAATTGCTTTATCTCTTATTGCAGTAGCACTTTGAGCTTCTCCTGTTTCTTTGGCTTGTTTGGCTTCTAGTTCAATTAAGTTGGTGTAGCCGTTTTTACCAGCGGTTAATTCGGCTATTGTAATACCTTTTGCTGCAAGTGCTGCAGTGTAAGCTGCATTATCAATAGAGCCTTTATAAAACAACAATGCTTGGTTGCAATAGCCACTAGCACTACGTTTTCGTTTGCCATTTAAACTTAAGGCAGTTTGTGCTGCAATATCGTTTTTAAAAACAATTCTTGCAATTTCAATATGCTCAATATACAAAGAATGCAGTAAAGCAGCAGCGTTATTGTAATTTTGGGTTGCTTGGTATTGCTCACCATATTCCTTTTTTTGCTGTTGGTGCAAATTTTCTAAGGTTTGCAGTTCTGCTAATTTAGCAGCAATGATTGCTGTGGTGTAGCCACGTTTGGTTAGTAATGGTTCAATTTCTACATCTGTAGCATTAAGTAAAGCAGTTTTGCTTTTGCCAAAAAAGGTTTCTATGCTTACATAATCATTGTTAGAAACTGTAGAAGTGATGGGTGTGCTTGATGGATTGTTTTCCATAGTTTAAGTGTTTTTTTGTTAATTAATACTGCTAATTTAAATTATCTTGATTACAGCTTTAGTTTATTGTGGAAAAAGAACATTTATAATTGTCTTGAATACACAGTTAAAAAAACACTACATTAGTTGTACAATTTATATATGAAAAGATACCTACTTATTATTATTTTATTGTTAGGAAGCAATTGTTTTGGACAACAACTTAAACCAATTGTAAAAACAATAAAAGAAATTAACTCAATTTCAAAAGAGACTTACAGGTTTCCTAAGGTATGGATACCAAATAATATTAAAGCCACAAGAAAAATCAATAATGCTCTTCTAGAATTTTTAGATATTGAAAATGGTAAATTCAAAAAAAGCATTTTTGAAAACGTATGGTATCCAAAAAGTGATCATGTAATTTGGATTTACTCCGATTTAGACTATAAAGTAATACAAAACGGTAAAACACTTTTAGCAATTGATGTTTGGGCAAACTTCGGAAAACGAAATACTTTTAATTTAGTACATTATTTATTCGACATTAAAACTGGAAATAGAATTTTACTTGACACCTTAATTGAACAATCAAAAAAAATTGAGTTTACAAAATTACTTTATGCAAAAAAAGACTCTATTATCACAGATTTTATCGCTCAAATAAAGGATAGCTTAATCGTTCATCAACAAAAAAATGACTCTTTAAATATTGAAAGAGATTTGTACCAATTAGATGGTTATAATAGATGTTTAACAAGTGGCGACGAAGAAGATTTTTTATTTAAATACATTACTTTTTATTATGAGAAAGGTAATTTATACTTCACTTTAGGAAGTTGTTTTTCTTATGCAGCTAATTCCTATGATGATTTAGGAAGCTTTAGTTTCACATTTAAAAAAGAAACTTTATCCTACTATCTTTCTAAATATGGCTTTTATGTTTTACAATAAAAAGTAAATGCTTTTTAAAAAAGAATTTTTTAATTGAAAGCTTTTTTATTAAAAATTTAATACTATTTTCGATTTATTAATAACAATTAAAATTTACAAAAATGAAAAAGATTCTAATTATGGCTATGATTTGTACATCAGTATTATCTTGTAAAAAAGAAGATAGCTCCTCAAACGGAAATAACACTAGTGAATGTAGCACATTCCCTTATAGAAAAGGAACATCTGTAACATTAACTTCAAGTTCTGGAACTGATGTTACTAATGTTTACTCAAAAGACACTACCATAGCTGGTCAATATTACATAGGTACTGTTGCAACTTCTTTATTAGGAACTACAACTGTTTCATGGTCTGGATTAACTGCAAATCAAGAAGTAATCTCTTACTTAAAGCCAATTGGAGATTTGCCAACTATAAATATGATTGGTTTTAAATTAAAATCTCCTGTTGGTGCTACTTGGAATTATACTTATCCTAGTGTTTCAACACCAACTGTTTCTTATAAATACACATATACTATAGTTTCAAATTCTGAGACTTTTAGTTTTGGTGGAAAAAACTATACCAATGGTCAAAAAATAAAAATTGAACTAACCATTTTAATGGCTGGTACAGTTTTATCAACAAATACTGCATACTCAACTTATTGTTGTGGAATTGGAACAGTAAAAACTGAAGATAATAGTAACATACGAACTTTAACTGCTTATACTTATTAAGAAATTTATCTAAAAAAAAAAACGACAGTTTAACTAAATAAACTGTCGTTTTTTTTTTAAATAAATTATTTTTAAAAATTTTATTAATTTTATTTATAACATTAAACTTAAGGTGCATCAGTTTAATTTTATGCACCTGAATTTTGAGTATTGTTATTTTGTTCGTTTGATGGTGCTGCATCTGTTGCTACGTTTTCAGCTCCTTCAATATTTTCTACAATTTCTTCTTCTTGCTCCTCAATTTTACTTATTGCTGCAATTGCATCATCTTCATCTAAACGTATTAGGGTTACACCTTGTGTTGCACGCCCTGCTTGTTTAATGCTAGCTATACCTGTACGTAAAGTAATGCCACTTTTACAAGTGATGATTAAATCTTCTTTCTCAGTAACATCGAGTAATCCAACTAATCTGCCAGTTTTTTCAGTAACATTTATAGTTTTTACGCCCTTTCCTCCCCTATTGGTTATTCTATAAACATCTTCTCCATCTTCATCAACCAAAGGAGTACGTTTGCCAAAACCTTTTTCACTTACTACTAAAACACTTCTTGTTTTATCTTCTCTATTAATGCAAATCATACCAACCACTTCATCAGTAGTATCATCTACTTCAATACCAAAAACACCAATTGAACCACGGCCTGTACTACGTACTTTTTCTTCAGGGAAACGAATGGCTCTACCACTTCTTACAGCCATCATAATTTCACAGTTGCCATCAGTCATTTTTGCTTCTAATAATTCATCACCTTCATTAATTGTAATAGCAATAATTCCATTAGCACGCGGACGAGAGAAATCGGCTAAATCAGTTTTTTTGATAATGCCTTTTTTAGTACACAAAACAATGTATTTGTTTTCTATAGCTTCTTTTTTATCTAAATCTTTAACATCAATTATCGCTCTTACTTTATCGTCGGGCGGTATTTGAATTAAGTTTTGGATGGCTCTTCCTTTAGCTTGTTTTTCACCTTCAGGAATTTCATACACTTTTAGCCAAAAACATCTTCCTTTTTCTGTAAAAAACAACATGGTATCGTGTGTACTAGCTACAAACAAATGTTCTACATAATCTTCAACTCTTGTTTTTGCACCAATAGCACCACGCCCTCCTCTTCTTTGTTGACGATATTCGGTTGCAGTTGTACGTTTTACATAACCTAAATGTGAAATAGTAATCACTACGTCTTCTTCTTTAATAAAGTCGAGCATGTTTACTTCATCAGCCAAAAATTGAATTTCACTTTTGCGGGGTTCTCCAAATTTTTGTTTTACCTCTAGCAATTCTTTTTTAATCAAATCATATCTTAAAGGTTCACTAGCTAACAATTCTTTAAGATGAGCAATGGTTACCATTAACTCGTTAAATTCTTCAATAATTTTTTCACGCTCCATACCTGTTAAGCGTTGTAAACGAAGCTCCATAATTGCCTGAGCTTGTTTTTCGCTTAAACCAATTTCTTGTGTATAGTGTTGCTGTGTAATATCATTGAATAATGATGATGGCAAATGCCAATTATCTGCTTTACTTTTTGCAATTAATCCTTGTTTTGCTTCATCAGGTGTTGCACTTGCTCTAATGATTGAAATGGCAGCATCTAAATGATCTTTATCAGCAATTACTTTTAAGTAACCTTCTAATAAATGGGCTCTATCTTCAGCTTTTTTAAGTTCGAATTTAGTTCTGCGAATTACAACTTCCATTCTAAACTCAATGAACTCAGCTACTAAATCTCTTACATTAAAAATCTTAGGGCGACCCTTACTAATAGCTACATTATTGATACCAAAGCTAGTTTGTAGTTCAGAAAATTTGTATAATTGGTTAATGATAATACTACTGATAGCATCTTTTTTTAGCTCAATTACAATACGAGTACCATCACGCTTGCTACTTTCGTTGTTTACGTTGCTAACGCCTTCAATTATTTTATTGCTTACTAAGCTTCCAATTTGATTGGTTAGTCCATCTAAACTAACCTGATAAGGAACTTCGGTAATTATGATTTGCTCTTTGCCTTTAGCGGTGGTTTCAATACTACATTTACCACGTACTACAACTCTTCCTCTTCCTGTTAGCAAACCATCTTTAACCCCTTCCATTCCATAAATAACTCCACCTGTAGGAAAATCTGGAGCTTTAATAAATTGAATCAACTCTTCGCCTGTAATTTCTTTATTGTCGATATAGGCAATACAACCATCAATAACTTCACTTAAATTATGAGGCATCATATTGGTTGCCATACCAACTGCAATACCACTACTACCATTTACTAAAAGTTGTGGAATACGTGTAGGTAAAACTGATGGCTCTTTAAGACTATCATCAAAGTTGGGTTGAAAATCAACTGTATCTTTTTCAATATCTTCGAGCATGGCCTCAGCAAAACGTTGCAAACGAACCTCTGTATAACGCATAGCGGCTGGTGGATCACCATCTTGAGTACCAAAGTTACCCTGACCATCAACCATGGTGTGCCTCATAGTAAAATCTTGTGCCATACGAACTAGAGTATCATAAATTGCACTATCACCATGTGGGTGATATTTACCCATAACCTCACCAACTATTCTTGCACTTTTTTTATAAGGTTTGTTGTAGTTGTTTCCTAGTTCGTTCATACCATACAAAACCCTACGATGCACAGGCTTAAAACCATCCCTTACATCGGGCAATGCACGACCTACAATTACACTCATGGAATAGTCAATGTAGGCAGTTTTCATTTGCTCTTCTATATTCACCTGAATTACCCTATCGTTATCGGCAGTTTGTTCTGGCAAATTGTTGTTTAAATCGTCGCTCACAAGTATTTATTTTTATTGAAAAATGTTAGATTAACTTTTTTATTAAAACCTTTACAGATTTGAATTTCAAAAGATTTTAATTATGCTGGCGAAGTTAATTTTTTAACCTCATTAAACCACACAAAAAGTGTATTTTTTGGGATTAATTTATCCACATAATTTTATTACCAATTTAGGTTGATTAACAAGTAATTCTGCTTGTTTAAATTATATTGTACATGTGTTCACAACAGCACCTCAATATAAAATTATTTTTACACAAAAATGGCTTAGTGTATATTTTAAAGGCAAAGTACATTAGGGATATTGCAACAAAAAAAGCTGTTCAAAATTGAACAGCTTAAATATTATAATGTAGCAAGTAATTAAGCAGAAAGTTTTGCTTTTGCTAATTTGCTTTTTAAGTTAGATGCTTTGTTTTTATGAATTACACCTCTTTTAGCTAATTTATCAATCATTGATGCTACGCTTGGCATTTTTTCGCCATAAGCAGCTGCATCTTCAATAGCTTTTAAGTCTCTGATAGCATTACGAGTAGTTTTGCCATAATATCTATTTCTGTCTCTACGTTTTGCTGCTTGACGAGTATCTTTTTTTGTAGCTTTGTGATTTGCCATTGTTATTATTTCTTTATTTTCGGACGGCAAAAGTAAGGTTTTAAGATATATATTTACATTTTTTTGTAAACATTTTTTAAAACACTTCCCTTTTTTAAGGCTAGTTTATGCACATTTCGTTATTTATATGAGTTTTTTACGCCAAATACAACTAATACAATATCGTAACTACAATAAATTTAGCGAGCAATTTACACAACAAATTGTTTGCTTTTGTGGTAAAAATGGCGTTGGCAAAACTAATCTTTTAGATGCAATTTATAGTATGTGTTGTTGCAAAAGCTATTTTAATAGAACTGATGCAAGCAATACAACCCATGAATTAAAAGGACATAGAATTGATGGTTGGTTTGTAAACCAACTAGATAGTGATGAAAAAGTATCGTTGATTTTTAGAGAAAACAATAAAAAAGAAATTTGTTTAAATGATGTGCCTTACGAAAAGTTTTCGTATCACTTGGGCAAATTTCCTTGTATAATGATTGCACCAGATGATGTAGAAATTATAAATGGAAGCAGTGAGCTAAGAAGAAAATTTATTGATGCCATTCTTTCGCAAACAAACTTTACCTATTTACAAAAACTAGTAACCTATAATAATATTTTACAGCAGAGAAATGCATTGCTTAAACAATGGCAAAACCAAGCTAATCATAGTCTTGAGCTAATTGATGTTTTAAATAATCAATTAGAGCCAATTGGAAATTACATTTTTAACGAGAGAAAAAAATTCTTAGAAAATTTTATTGAAACTGTAAACACACTATATCATGACATTGCAAAAAGCCATGAAACTATTGAACTGGCATACAATTGTCAATTACTAGAAACCTCATTTAACGACTTATTACAAAAAAACTTGCAGCAAGATATTTTTTTGCAAAGAACTACTGTTGGTATTCATAAAGATGACATTGAAATTTTACTCAACAAAAACAAGTTTAAGCAAATAGCTTCACAGGGTCAAAAGAAAAGTTTATTATATGCTTTAAAGGTAGCTGCATGGCAATATATTTTTAACACAACAGGCAAATCACCACTTTTATTATTAGATGATATTTTTGAAAAACTAGACGAACAAAGGCTAATGTCTTTGTTAAAAATAATCATCCAACAACCTAATATTCAGATATTTATCACACATACACAGGCCGAAAAATTACAAGAAGTGTTTAGTGGTTTAAATAAAGAAGTGCAAATAATAAATGTTGCCATTTAAAATTTACACTTCCTAAAAATTCGAACTAAAAACAAATAGGTAACTACTTTTTCATCACCATAGGCAGGTGATCAATAGTTTCAAAAACATTTCTTGGATCTTGTTTTAAAATTGAAATAAACTTGGTTAACGAATCGGCATATTGTGGCTTAGCAAACAATCTGTCGTGTGATAAAATAACCACACAATTTGGCTCATAAGTATTTCCCTCATCGAATTTTGCATTAACCTTTTTAAGCATTTCTGCAACAGATTCTTTTGGCACTCCTTTGTTTTGATTCCATTCAACATCCCAACCAATTACACTAAAGCCCATACTATCTAATCCCTTACAAACTGCTAAAGTACTTTTTGGACCTTGAATTTGTCCTTTGTTTACCCATGCATTGTTGCCAGGCAAACGAATTATTTTTACAGGAACTTGCATTTCCTTTTCATTCTTTAAAAAATCTTGCAAGGTACTTTCTACTTGTTTATAAAATAAAGGATAGTTATCTCTTCCATTAATGTTGGCATGTGAAAAACTGTGGTTGGCAATTAAAAACTGTGGATATTCTGTTCTCAAACTATCAATGATTCTCTTTTTTTGTGGCCCAACTTGATTCATACCTACTACAAAAAAAGTTGCTTTTACACCTTGTTGTTTAAACACTTGTTTTGAAACTGTTGTTCCTGGAGGTTGAGGACTATCGTCCCAGGTTAAAAAAATGTATCTTTTGCTACTATCTAACTTAATTACACTGCCTGGTGCTAAAGAATTTGATGCATCTTTTTTTGCTGTAGTATCTTTTGAACCATCACTATTTTTTCCATTATTACATGCAAATAATGAAACTATTGATAAACTATATAATAACTTTTTCATGAATTGTTTTTTTTGAAATTAACTATTTTAATACTCCTGCTTTTAACAAGTGCTGCTTTTATACAAAAGTATTTGAATAATTGAATTTGTAGATGCATATTATAAAGCGTGCAAAACTTTAATGTTGCTATACGATTGCTAAGAATTGTGGTTTAAGAAAAAATAAGCAAAAAAAGAGTGTGATTTTATAGTCACACTCTTTTTAAAACATTATTTATGTTAATTTATTCGGCACTAGTAGGTACATCATTATTAGTTTCACCTGAATTTTTTTCGCCACCAAAATTATTGCTAGCGAAATTATCATTTTCATTGTTATTTCTTGGAGTTCTGTTATCAGAAAAACGTCTGTCGTTATTAAATCTTCTGTCATTTCCACCTTGTCTTCTATCATCTCTTGGACGATCAGGTCTATCTGTTCTTTGTGGACGTTCTTCGTAACCTTCAGGTTTTTCTAAAAGTACTTTACGGCTTAATTTAAATTTACCTGTTTTAGGATCAACATCAAGCAATTTAACTTTTACTTTTTCACCTTCTTCTAATACGCCATCCATAGTTTGTAAACGCTTCCAGCTTATTTCACTAATGTGTAACAATCCTTCTTTTTTAGGTAAAAATTCAACAAAAGCTCCAAATTCTTTGATACTTTTTACAGTACCTTCATACACTTCGCCAATTACAGGAACTGCAACTATTCCATTAATCCAATCAATAGCTTGTTGCATACCATCTGCCTGATTGCTCAAGATAGAAACTTCACCAGTATTACCAACTTCTTCAATTGTAATTGTTGTACCAGTAACTTTTTGAATTTCTTGAATAATTTTTCCACCAGGCCCAATTACAGCACCAATAAATTCTTTATCAATAATAATTTTAACCATTCTAGGTGTATGAGGTTTGTAATCTCCTCTATGTGCAGGGATACACTCATACATAGCGTCTAAAATATGCAATCTGCCTGCTTTAGCTTGGTTTAATGCTTCACGCATTACATCCATACTTAAGCCATCAACTTTAATATCCATTTGAACGCCACAAATACCATCTCTTGTACCTGTAACTTTAAAGTCCATATCGCCTAAATGATCTTCATCGCCTAAAATATCTGTAAGAATAGCATATTTGCCATCGTTACGAGTTATTAAACCCATAGCAACGCCACTTACATGTTTTGGAAAAGGAACACCTGCATCCATTAAAGCTAAGCTACCAGCACAAACTGTTGCCATGCTTGATGAACCATTACTTTCCAAAATATCACTTACAATTCTTGTAGTATAAGGAAAATCTCCTTTTGGCATCATTTGTTTTAAGCTTCTCATAGCTAAGTTACCATGACCAATTTCTCTTCTTCCAGCACCACGCATCATTTTAACTTCACCTGTTGAAAAAGGTGGAAAATTATAATGCAAATAAAACTTTGAATATTCGCTTGTTGCTGCTGTTTCGGCTAAAAGTTCATCAAGTTTGCTACCTAAAGTTACTGTTGTTAAACTTTGAGTTTCACCACGAGTAAATAAAGAAGAACCATGAGGGCCAGGTAATGGATTTACTTCCATTGCAAGTGGACGAACAGTTGTAAGATTTCTACCATCTAAACGAATTCTATCGTCTAAAATCATGTTTCTAACAACTTCCCATTGTAAATCGTAGAAATACTTTTTAGCAAATGCTTTTATTTCGTCGGTTGCTTCTTCGCCAAAAGCAGCAATCACTTCATCTTTTAAAGCTTCAATTGCATCGGTACGCTCGTGTTTGGCACTCGCTTTTTTGCTTATTTCGTATATTTTTTGAGTTGCTAATTCTGCAACTTTTGCTTTAACTTCTTCGTTTTCAGCAGGCTTTGTATAATCTCTTTTAGTAGTAATTCCTTTTAAATCTCTTAGTTGTTGCTGTGCTGCTATTTGAACTTTTATAGCATTGTGTGCAACTTGTAAAGCTTCTACCAATTCTTCTTCGCTACATTCTTTTCCTTCTCCCTCCACCATCATTAAATTTTTCTCAGTTGCAGCAATGATAAAATCCATAGATGCATGCTCTAATTGGCTTCTATAAGGATTTACAACAAATTCTCCATTTATTTTTGCAACTCTAACTTCACTTATAATTTCTTTGATAGGAATATCACTAACTGCTAATGCTGCACTTGCAGCAAGGCAAGCTAAAGCATCCGGCATTACTTCTTTATCGCTGCTGATGAGTGATAATAAAACTTGTACGTCGCAAAAATAATCTTCAGGGAAAAGTGGACGTAGAGCTCTATCAACTAATCTACTAGTTAATACCTCATAATCATTTAAACGTGCTTCTCTTTTGAAAAAAGAGCCAGGTACTCTACCAGCACTTGCAAATTTTTCTTGATAATCTACACTTAAAGGAAAAAACGATTGGCCAGGTTTAGGTTCTTTATTAGCAACTACAGTTGCTAAAATTATACAATTGCCTTGGCGAACAGTAACTGCACCATCTGCTTGACGGGCAAGTTTACCTGTTTCTATAAAAACTTCTGCACCATTTGGAAGTGTAAAAGTAGATTGTAACGGTTGTGTTAACATTTTGAGATTTGAAGATTTAAATTTAGGAATTAAATACAATTTGCATTAATTCCATTACATGAAAAAATAATGAAGCATTAGTTTGTAGAAAACAAAATTCCCAACAACCAAAGGAAGTTGGGAATAATAATATTATTGACTATAGATTGAATCAAAAATTCCTTATTCTCCGACTTCGTCGGATGATTTTGGGTTATTTTCTTAAACCTAATTTTTCGATTAATGCACGATAGCCCATTAAGTTGGTACGTTGCATGTAACCAAGTAGTCTTTTACGTTGTCCAACCATTTTCATTAAACCTCTTTGAGAAGAAAAATCTTTTTTATTGATTTTTAAATGGTTACTAATGTCTAAAATTCTTTCAGTAAGTAAAGCAATTTGCCCTTCAATAGAACCTGTGTTTGTAGCACTTCCACCAAATTGTGTAAAAACGGCTACTTTTTTTTCTTTAGTAATTGACATGTTAAAATTGTGTTTTTTAAAACACCCAATGTGTTTATTCTTTTTTTTAATCGGCGGCAAAAATAGGGAAAATTGATATTTTCAATAGTTTTTTTTTGGAAGTTAATAGTTTCAGTTATCATAGAGGTTTAATTAACATTTTTACTATGAATATATAAGTAATAAAAGAACTAAGCCGGTTATCAAGTTTAATTATTTGGAATTTTTCCATTTACTAGAATTTTAGAAAACCAGAATAAACACTATAACATTGATTTTCAATTACTTAGAAATTGGCACATCATGTGAAAGCATTAATGCAAAATTAGTATATGAATGATTTTAACTTTTTGACATGTATAGTGGATGATGATCCAATTTGGACAAACCTTTTAATGCAAACATTAAAGAATGCTGGTTTAAATAACATTTCCACTTTTAAAAATGGAATTGAATTTTTACATGATCAACAAAACTGCCCAAAAATAATTTTTTTAGACTATCAAATGGATAATATGAATGGATTAGAGGTATTACAATGCTTAAAAAAACGTAACCCAGAAACTCAAGTAATTTTTTGTACCAGTATTGAAGACTTAAATGTAGCCATTAGTGCTTTAAGCTATGGTTCTAAAGATTTTTTGCTTAAATCGAATATTAATAAGCAAGAAATTACCTCTGTGCTAAATCAAGTATTTCCATCGTTTGTGCATCAACTAAATACCAATTAACATGCCCTTTACACTTGCACATCCTGCAATAGTACTACCATTAGCAAAAAATAAAAAGCTGCCCCTGCAAGCATTAATAATTGGCAGTATGGCACCTGATTTTGAATTTTACCTTCAATTAAGAGAAGTACAAAATATTGGTCATTCATTTTTTGGATTTATATGTATTGATATCCCAATTGGAATTTTTGCACTATATGTTTACAATAATTACATAAGGTACTTTTTGCGAACTATTACACCTAATAAAATCTTGTATAAATGCAATACACTAGCCTACTCTTATAGCACAAGTAGAAAAAATTTGTTTAATTTAAACAATATTATTGCCTTGGTTATTGGAATAAGTTCACATCTTTTTCTAGATTTATTTACACATCATTATAGCATATTAATAGATGTTATTCCCCAACTTAATTACAACTATAATTTATTAAATTTTGATGTGAAACTTTATGAAATAAACCAAATTCTATTTAGCCTCATTGGTTTGGCCATTATCCTTTTTTCTATTTTTAAAATAAAACCTACTATTTCATCAAATTCATCGATACACAAAAAAAATCTATTCTTTTTTTGTTTACTTGGTATACTCATTTTTTTAAGTAGACTTTATTTTTTTCAAGAATACAATACATTTTGGAGTATAGTAATAGCTGCAATTGGATCGATTATGTATAGTTTAACCATTAATGCTATTATTACTAAATTAATTCACTTAAATCATAAATAAAGTATTAAGTTGATTAATTATCCTTAACCACCACTTATTTTTATAGAATGAAAATAATAGCATGCTTTTTAACTTTATTGCTTACGCTTTTAAATAAATCCTACTCGCAAGAAATTCAAAAATTAACTGCACAACAAAGAGAAGATTTTATACAAAAAGCCAATAACAAAAGAGCCTTAAATCAATATATTGAAGCTTCCATTTTTTTGGATTCAATATTAATGCATCAATCAAATGATGCTCCTATATTACTTTATAAAGGCGACTTAATGCTACAAGCAAATTTATTTTCTAAAGCTGCAAAAGTGTATTTACAACTCATTCCATTAAACTATGAAACTACTATCACAAAAATAAATTTATCGTATGCATTATTTATGAGCCATAAACCCAAGCAGGCATTGAAATATGCCAAAAATGCCTGGGAAAACAACAAAACCAATACCAATGCAATCATCAATTTTTTTAATGCACAACTTTGGAACATAAACACTACTTCAGCTAAGGCATTTTTAAAAGAACAACAACACAATTTAACAAACAATCAGGTGCATATTTTACTAGCAAGATTATACACTACAAAGGGTAATTTTACTGAGGGACTTAAATTTTACGATAGTGCAACAAAAGCAAATGATTCTAAATTTTACATACAAGAATATGTTGATGTGTTAATTGGTAAAAAAGAGTACCTAAAAGCACAACAAATTATTGAAGCCAACAAAACAAAATTCCAAGTAAATGAACTTAATACACTCTTACAAAAATTGAATGCCAAAAAAAATCAGTTTGCCGGAACAGAAATTTCTTACTTTACAGATATCGCAAATAATATACGATTTGAAAATAAATATTGGTGGCAACAAGGCGATGGAAATAAATACCAATTAAAAATGGCATTGGGATTTGGAAGTATTCAATCGAACAAAATAAACAAATCATCAACGCAATTTGCTCAAATTCAAATTAACGAAAATTGGAGCTCAACTTTAAAAGGTGAAACCAATTTTGATTTTCATAAAATAACTGCTGATAATCAAAATAACTTTAATGTATTTACTGCTCAACAATTAATAAAATACCAACCAAACGACAGAAGAATGATTGGCTTATTTGTAAAACGAGAATTACTAAACTTTACTTCATCACTATTAAATCAGGGCATTACAAGCACAAGTTATGGTTATATCACTCATTTAATTTTGAAGGATAAAATTGGCTTTTATAGTGAAGGAAGCCACAGCAGTATTTCAGACAAAAACAAAAAGCTTCAAGTTTTTGGTTCATTATATACATTGCTAAGAACTGAACCAACCATTAAAACAGGAATTAACTTTACTGCTTTACACTTTAGTGATAGCAGTATTAAAAATTATTTTTCGCCTAACCAATATTTACATTCTGAACTTTTTGTAGATTTTTCTACTCCACTTCCACAAACCAACAATTATTTTTTGCAATTACAAATAGCATCAGGCTTTCAAAAAATTGAGAATAAAAAATGGGAAAATGCCAGTCGTTTACAAGCAGAAATTGGTTATCGTAAAAAACGAATTGAAACTACATTGAAATTTCAAACCAGTAATGTATCTAGCAATAACGGAACAGGATATTCATTTTACTGGTATACTTGGAATTTTAAAGTAAGAATTTAAGATTTGATTTTTTACTCAACCTATAATAAATCAGTACTTTCAATTAATAAAAATAAAAGAGCCGATAAACATCGGCCCTGAGTTTTAACTTCCGAAACTAAATTTAAATTTCACCTTCACTAAACGTAAAATATTTTTGAAGGCAGTAATTTATTGTTAACATTATTATTGTTGTAATTGTATATGCTAATACTGGCTTTAGAGTGAATAAAATGATAAATAATTTTGCAATTAAATATCCATTTACCTGACCTTGCATTGCAACAAATGCATATTTTTTAAATTGATGTTTTGCAGCTGTTGACGAATGCTGAATTTGTTTAAATGCAAAGTTTTTGCTAAACCAAAATCCTGTGTAAACAGTGATAATAAATGACAATAAAGTTGATATTTCAAATACCAAAAAATAGTCTTTACATAAGTATGCAAACAATGTAAATAAACCAATGTTAAGTGCAGTATTTATGGCTCCCGTAGTTAGATATAAATAAACTTGATGTGGCACTATTAATTTAAACATTGGATAGCCAAAATTAACAAACCGATAAATTATTTTCTGTAACATTAAATATTTTAGACTTTTGTTTATGGATAATATTTTTTGCGTGTAATAAATATTGGTCGGCTAAATCTGTCATTTGTAAACCTTTTGCAGCGGCATAATTTGCATCTTCGATTTTAATTCTTTCAGCAGGATTTTCAATTAGTTTACCAATGGTTTCTGCAAGACTTTTTGCATCATTGGTTTTAAAGTAAGCTCCTGAATAACCTTCTTCATCCACTACCCTTTCTAAGTCATCAATTTTGGGTAACACACAAGCTCTTGCATAACTACCAGATTGGTGTAAAATGCCTGAACTTCCAGTTGTTGTGGTGTACGGAAAAACAACAAAAGTGCTTTTTTTAAATATTTTCTCAACATCTTGCTCTGCAACATAACCTGTATACTGAACATTTTTAAGATGAGTATATTTTGTTTTTACACTACTTAAATAACCACTTACGTTTGGATTATCAGTTCCTGCGATGGTTGATGTAAAATTTATGTTTGGATACTTTTGTTGCAAAATTGTCATAGCATCTAGCATAACTTCAACTTTTTTGTAAGTGCCAAATTTTCCAAAAGCCATTAAATTAATTTCTTTATCAGCGTTGGATACATAAGTTCTTTCAGGCAAATCAAAATTTCCGTGTGGCAGTAATACTACATTGTTTACCTGATATTTTTCTTTAATAATTTCAACATACTTTGAGATAGTTAGCCCAACCAAATCTGCTTTTAAAATCAACTTGGTTAATTGCTTTCCAATCCATAAAAAAAGCTTTTCTTTAATAGGATGACTAGCCATTCCAATAGTATCTAACTTCACTGTTTCAGTAATATTGTGCAATAAAACAATACTTGGCACTTGTATTAATTTGCACATAAATGGTGTAAGTAATCCTAAAGCTGCAGCTATTTTACTTTTACCAAAAGTCATGAACTGAAGATTCATAATTACAACATCTGGCTTTAATTGGTGTATAGTTTTTGCAATTGATAAACTGCTAAAACAATTATCAAAACTCCAACAAGGAATTATTTCTAATTCATTTTTTTTATGTTTTTCATAATCACTATTATTTTCAAGATGATTGGTAAGAATATAAATTTTTTCAACTGATTGTTTACCTATAAACCCATTAATTAAATGGTAACCATATTCGTTTAAAGTTACTTGGCTTGGTGGGTATGGAGTTACAAAAGCTATTTTCATGAAATATTTTAGCTATTAAAACCAAAACACAAGCCAAAACATAAGCTGTTAATTATCAATTATTTACAAAATACGAATTAACACAATTTTTTCCATTTAATGGATTTTTTCCAAAATATCTATTGCCATCAATTGTTAATTTGCTTAATTGCATCAATTCGCCAATGGTCGCCCTGAAACAGTAATGCCACAGCAAAATGACTTGTTGAAGAATCTATTAAAGTATGTTTAAAAAACGTTTTTATTACAACATTACTATCAATTACATTACAAACTAAACCATCAAAACTCCAATTTACAACATGTAATTTATGAGCAACATCAACCCTTGTTACATTAGTTTGCAAAGGAAGTTTATACTCATTACAAATTACATTAAACCAATCCTGTGTGTAATATTCTTTGCCTTTTTGAACATCACCTGTGCTATACAAATAGTTTAAATGAGCCCATATTGAAGAATAATCCCGTACCAACATTTTTAATTGATTACTATCTGGCTTGTAAAATGAGTGAACTGTTGTATTAATATTTGTTTGATGATTACTTGCAATTGTATCGTTCTTTAAAAACACAGGCAAGTCAAAATCATGCTGTTTTAAGTTTAATTTCAACAATACAAATATTGAAATAAGAATTATAAATATGTATAAAAAATATTTCACTTTAAAGTTATAAAATTAGAATGTATTTGCTGACTAACTGCTTGCATTTGTATGCCTTTGTACAAGTTAATTGGTAACTCAATAGAGGCAATGCCATTAATTACTGGTTTAAAAAATTGCACTATTGAATCGTTTTTTGTGCCTTTAAACATGATTTTTGTGCCATTAGCAACTATATTGTTATAGTCATCTTTTAATACTTTTGTACTTATAATATACTTTTCTTGAACATCAGACTTAGCAACATATATTTCAATCTTTTTGAGTGAGCCTGGCTGCATATAATATGCTGATAAGTTATTGCCTTTAATAGCATTTACAGTTTGCACTTTGGATGAAAGTTGTATTTGCTCTTGTACAAATAAATTTCCATTAATGCTCTGTATATTTTGACCATTATCTAGGACATAAAAAATTCTATCATGATGCAAACTAGAATCTGAATTTACAGTTTTTGGCGAACGATAATCTTTAATAATATTCACTGTGCTGGTTAAATTTTTCATGTACGTTTTATAGCTAAAAAAAGTATCTGCATCCATTAAAACAATTTGTGCATCAGTTTCGACATTATTTTTTTTCGTTGAATAACTTACTTGTAAAATTCCATCTTTAAATTTAGTTTTTAAGGGTATTGGCTGATTAAAAGAAAACAAAAAAGCTTTCCAACTTTTAAAATTTGTTTTAAAGTGAACATCCATGTTTTGAATGTTAACTGTATCTATATTACTAAGCAGCAAAGGCTTCGGCGACTTGCTTTTTGTACAAGATAGCATTAATTGAAATATTATAAAGTATGTTATAAATTTCATTAGTGCAAATAAATTTCTTGTGACATAAAACAGTGTGGCAACACAAAAACATGATTACCATTTGATTTTTTTTGAGGCTTAGTTAGTGTTGTTTGAACTACTCGTGGCTGGCCATTTATAAACAAAGCAATAGGAACTTTAGTAGCCACAACATTTTTTGACTTCATTGACATTTCGAATGAAAAATTATCATGCAAGCCACTTCTTATACTTTTTGTGTGGGTGATAGTTTCTACTTGCACAATTTTACCATCTTCATTTTCCTCTGCAACTAATACTCCAGGAATATTAATATCAATTGTTAATTCGTTATACATTGTACAACCTACATTTATTATATTTTTATTTTTTGTTGTGGTGTAAGTTAAAGTTCCACCATGATAATAACCTCTTTCACTAACGTCGGTTTCTGTAAACATTTCTACTGACTTAATATTTTCAAGGTCGTTGCCTGTAAAAGCTTCTAAATCTATTTGAAAAAATGTAGATTCTTTTGGCGACAAATTATAGTATGTTTTGGTAGTTGGATAATACATTTTACTACTATCATTTTTAAAATTTATTTTAACACTTGTTGCAATACTGATAGCAACATCATCTGCATTAATTAACTCTCCAGTTATATAAAATTTATTTTCATGATTCCAAAAGTTAACTTGCTTATAAGCAGCAAA
>JBMLOR010000139.1:0-11543 GCA_049242865.1 Chitinophagaceae bacterium
CAAGCTAATTTAATATTTACACCTCTACGACCAATTGCTAAACTAACCTGATCTTGTTTTAAATATACATCTGCCTGTTTTTTATCATTATCTAAATTCATGTAGCTGATTTTTGCTGGTGTAAGGCTACGTTGAATTAATAATTGAATATTTTGTGTAAAGTTAATTACATCAATGTTCTCATTTTTTAATTCTCTTACAATTCCATGAATTCTGCTTCCTTTCATACCTACACAAGCACCTACAGGATCAATTCTATCATCATAGCTTTCTACAGCAACTTTAGCTCTTTCTCCTGGTTCTCTTACAATTTTTTTGATAGAGATTAAACCATCAAAAATTTCTGGAACCTCAATTTCTAGAAGTTTTGATAAGAAAAGAGGGCTAGTTCTTGAAAGTATAATTACAGGTGTATTATTTTTTAAATCAACTCTTGCAACTACTGCTCTTGTATTTTCGCCTTTTTTAAAATAATCTTGTGGTATTTGTTCTGATTTTGGTAAGATAAGTTCGTTGCCTTCTTCATCAAGGCAAAGTACTTCTTTTTTCCAAACTTGGTATACTTCTACGCTTACAATTTCTCCAATACGTTCTTCGTATTTTTTTACTAATACATTTTTCTTTAGGTCGGCAATACGGCTTGCAAGTGTTTGTTTTGCTGCTAATATTGCTCTACGTCCAAAATCGTACATGTCAACTTCTTGGTACAATTCTTCACCAACTTCATAGTCATCTTGAATAGAGCGAGCATAAGAAATAGATACCTCTTCGTTAGGATCGTTTACATCATCATCATCCATAATCATTCTTCTACGAATTATTTCTAAGTCTCCTTTTTCGGCATTTACAATTACATCGAAGTTTTCATCACTACCATATTTCTTTCTCAACAAAGTTTTAAATACATCTTCAACTACCTTCATCATCGTAGGACGATCAATGTTTTCAGCATCTTTAAACTCCTGAAAGGCATCTATTAAATTTATACTTGCCATACCTTTTTATTTAATATTTATTATTTATTGTTATTTATTTTTTAAAAACTCACTTGAATTATTGCTTCTTTTACATCGGTAAAGGATATATTAATTTCTAGCTTTTCTGCTTTTTTACCTTTACCTACTAATGTTTCAATGGTAAAATTTTCTTCAGAAACATGCGTTAACGTTCCATTTTTTATGGTGGTATCGTTTAATGTTACTTCAATTTTTCTGCCTATATTTTTTAAATATTGTCTGTGTAAAACTAGAGGTTCATCTATACCTGGGCTACTAACTTCTAAGCTAAAATCACCTTCAGGATACCAAGCTTTTTCTTCGATTAATTTATATAATTGTCTGTTAATTTTTACACAGGTTTCAATTGTAATACCTTGGTCGCCATCTAAAAACAATTTAATATTATTAGTGGGTTTAATTTTTGCACTTACCAAAAAATAAGGGTCGGTAACTATTGTTTCAACCAAAGAAATGATGTCGTTAATTCTACTATCCATTTTTTTTGTTAGCTATAAAAGAGAAGGGAACTTTTATAGTTCCCTTCATTATCTTTTCCTAATCTGCTGCAAATGTAGGGTTTTAGCCTTTAAATATCCAAATTTTTATTGGTAACCAATTCAAACAAAAAACTCTAATCTTTTAAGTTTTAGGAATAATATTGATATTTGAAGCCTCAAAAAAACGATTATGCAATTTAGAAATTTTAAAATGGTAGATTATGTGGTGTACGGAAGAGGAAGCTTTAACCAACTTAACGAAATTATTACACCACACAGAAAACCCAATGCACCAATGGTTTTTTTGGTTGATCATTTTTTTGAAGGAAAAGAATTGCCCAACAGAATTCCTTTGAAAGGAAACGATGTGGTGATTTTTGCAGATGTTACTTACGAACCTAAAACAACACAAGTTGATGCCTTAGCCAACCAACTAAAACAACAATTTGGAACAGTTAGTGGTGTAATTGGTATTGGTGGAGGTAGCACCATGGATTTGGCAAAGGCTGTTGCTTTAATGATGAATAATGAAGGTAGCAGTGCCGATTATCAAGGTTGGGATTTAGTTAAAAATGCAGGAGTTTATAAAGTTGGTATTCCTACATTAAGTGGAACAGGAGCTGAGGTTAGTAGAACAACTGTACTTACTGGTCCTACTCGAAAACTAGGTATGAATAGTGATTTTACACCTTTTAATCAAATTGTATTAGACCCAGAATTATGTAAAGATGCTCCTGCTAATCAAAGATTTTATACAGGAATGGATTGCTATATTCATTGCATTGAAAGCCTAGAAGGTACTTTTTTAAATGAGTTTAGTAAAAGTTATGGCGAAAAAGCTTTAGAACTTTGTAGAGAAGTATTTTTAGGCAACAACGATTGGAACGATAGCTACGACGACAAATTAATGATGGCTAGCTATGCCGGTGGTATGAGTATAGCTTACAGCCAAGTAGGTGTAGCACATGCTGTTAGTTATGGATTAAGTTACTTATTAGGTACAAAACATGGTGTAGGAAACTGTATTGTTATGAACCATTTAGAAGAGTATTACCCTGCAGGAGTGGAAGAATTTAAGAAAATGGTCGAAAAAAACAATATAGATATTCCACAAGGGATTTGTAGTAATTTAACAGAAGAGCAATTTGAAACCATGATGAATGTTAGCCTTGGTATGAAGCCTTTGTGGGAAAATGCTTTAGGAAAAGATTGGGAAAAGATAATGACAAGACAAAAATTGAGAGATTTATATGGTAAGCTTTAAAACCATATCTCATATCGATAAATTCGGATAAAACCTTTTTTTAATTTTGCAATATGCAAAATACAAACACAACTAGCTTTTTTGTAGAAGGGATGGATTGCACTACATGTGCACTTTCTATAACTAAAACGCTGCAAAAAATGGGGTTGAATGATGTAAAAGTGAATTTTGCAACCGGCAATGTTCAATATCAAGAGCAACATACTATTGAGCAAATTGAAATTAACAATGCCATTGAAAAGTTAGGGTATGTTGTAAAAGAAAGTAAATCTAACAATCAAATAACAACTTCATCTACTTCTTCTCGTTTTTCACTAAAAACAAATTTTCATAGATTTTTATTTTGTGCACTTTTCGCCTTTCCTTTATTCATTGGTCATCTTGTGCATATTCATTTTTTAATGCAACCAATTTGGCAACTTGTACTCACAATTCCTGTATACTTAGTTGGGATGCAATTTTTTGGTAAAAGTGCCTATAAAAGTGCCAAGCAGGGAATGCCCAACATGAATGTTTTGGTTACCATAGGTGCAACAGCAGCTATGGGTTATAGCTTATATGGTTTGCTAACCAATAAGGGCATGGGTTTTGTTTTTTTTGAAACTGCAGCAACTACTATTACTTTAGTTTTTTTAGGTAATTATTTAGAAGAAAAAAGTATTGAGCAAACACAAGCAACCCTTAAACAAATTGCCAAACAATCAAGTACTACTGCTACTATGATTGCATTTGATAGTGATTATAAAGAACAATTTTTTGAGGTAGATATCAATAATTTACGAATTGGAGATTTAATACTGGTTAAATCAGGCGAACAAATACCTGCAGACGCTAAAATTATATCTGGAGAAGCCACTGTAAACGAAAGTTTATTAACTGGCGAAAGCACACCAATTGTAAAAAAAGCAAAGGATTTAGTAATTGCTGGTAGCATAATACAGGATGGTATTATTAAAGCACAAATTACAGCAATAGGAAGCAATACAGTAATACAACAAATTGTAGAACTAGCACAGCATGCTCAAAATCAGAAAGCTCCTGTACAGTTATTGGCAGACAAGATAAGTGCTGTGTTTGTACCTGCAGTTTTAATAACTGCAGTTGTAACTTTTGCTTTGAATTTGTTATTGGCTAAAGTTGGAGCAACCGAAAGTTTGTTAAGAAGCATAGCTGTTTTAGTAATTGCTTGCCCTTGTGCTATGGGTTTGGCAACTCCTGCAGCTATTGCAGTTGGCTTAGGTAGAGCGGCCAAAAATGGAATTGTTTTTAAAGGAGCCGAAAGTTTAGAACATTTTAAAAATATTAAACAAATAGTTTTTGATAAAACAGGAACTTTAACAACAGGAAACTTCGAAGTAGTTGGGTTTGAAACAACTTTGCAAAAAGACGAATTTAAAACATTAGTGTATAGTTTAGAAAAGCAATCAACCCACCCTATTGCAAAAAGCCTAGTAAAGCAATGGCAACAAAAGAATCTTTTAACATTTAAAACCATTGAAGAAAAAAAAGGGTTTGGAATGATTGCAACGGATAAACTAAATAACACTTATACGCTTTGTTCTTATGTTGGCGTGGCTTCACTTACAAACGATGATTCACATCAATTATATTTTACAAAAAATAACATTTTATGTGGATGGATTGACATAGAAGATTCGATACGAACAGAGGCTTCTGAAGTTATTAAAGCTTTAAAAAATAATGGTATTGTGCCTATCATGCTAAGTGGGGATAATCAACGTAAATGTGAGCTAGTAGCAAAAAAATTAGGAATCGAAACTTATTATAGTCAGCAAACTCCTTCACAAAAGTTGCAAATGATAGATAAGCTTAATCAACAATTTCCTACAGCTATGGTTGGAGATGGAATAAATGATGCACCAGCTTTGGCAAAAGCATCTATTGGAGTTGCTATAGGTAATGCAAGTGATATTGCTATACAACAAGCACAAGTTGTTTTATTACATGGAGGTTTATCTAACCTAACAAAGGCTATAAATATTGGGAAAAAAACGTACACTACTATTCAGCAAAATTTGTTTTGGGCGTTGGCTTACAATGTTGTGGCTATTCCTATTGCTGCTTTGGGTTTACTAGGCAATTATGCACCAACTTATGGAGCATTAATTATGGGTTTGAGTGATGTGGTGCTTGTATTAAATAGTTTGAAGCTACGATTTGTAAAGATTTAACTAAATGCTACTTCATGTATACTTTCAACAACAATTTCTACAATTGTTTCTAGTTGATGTTGTGTAATAATTAATGGAGGGGCTAAACGAATACTTTTTGGAGCAAATAAAAACCAATCTGTTACTAAACCTTTTGTAACACAAGTGTGTGCTATTTCTCTGCAAATTTCTTCAGTTTCAAATTCAATTGCTAACCATAATCCTACTTGATTAATTTTTTGAATTAAAGGTTGATTGCTTAATTTTTCTTTTAAAAATTTTCCTTTCGAATCTGCATCTTTAATAATATTTGCTTCTAACAAAAATTTAAAAGCTGCCATTCCTGCAGCACAACAAACTGGATTACCCCCAAAGGTGGTAATATGCCCAAGAACTGGATTGTAAGCTAAAGTATGCATGAGTTTTTTGTCAGCAATAAAAGCACCAAGTGGTAATCCTCCACCTAAAGCTTTGCCAATAACTAAAATATCTGGTTCAACTTCTAAAGGTTCAAACCCCCATAAAAAACCTGTTCTTCCAAAGCCAGTTTGAATAGCATCCATTATTAATACAACACAATGTTGATTGCATTTTTCTCTAAGTTTTTTAAACCACTCTTTTGTAGTTGCAACTACTCCAGCCTCAGCCTGAACTGGCTCAATTATTACACAACAGGTATTTTTATCAATGGCATCAATTAATTCATCACTCCCAAAATTAAATCTAAAAATATCGGGCAAAAGTGGTCTGTAGTTTTGCTGCCAATAATCACCACCCATAATACTTAATGCTCCTTGTGTACTACCATGATAAGCATTGTAGCAACTAATAATTTTGCTTTTTTTAGTAATTCTTTTAGCTAATTTCATAGCACCTTCAATAGCTTCTGTACCACTATTGGTAAAGTAAACACAATTTAAACTTGAAGGTAAATTTTGGGTGAGTAAATGGGCAAACTGAACTTGAGGTTGTTGTATAAATTCGCCATAAACTATAGTATGCATGTAGGCTGTGGATTGCTCTTGAATAGCTTTAATTACCAAGGGATTACCATGCCCTATATTGTTTACACTAAACCCTGAAATTCCATCTATATATTTTTTGCCAGATGAATCATACAAATAAATTCCCTCTGCTTTACAAATTTCTAAGGCAATAGGTGCATCGCTAGTTTGTGCAACATGTTGTAAAAACAATTGTCTATTATTCATACTATTTTAATCTTTGTTAGAAACTCCAGCAGATTCAAAGCTAGCCATCTTATTTATAAATGCACAAGCAGATTCTAATATAGGAATTGCCAATGCAGCACCTGTGCCTTCACCTAATCTTAAGCCTAAATTTAAGATAGGAGTTGCATTTAAGTGATTTAACATTTTTAAGTGGCCTTGTTCGTTGCTGCAATGTGCAAAGATGCAATTATTAATTAGTTTGGGCTCAATGTTTAAAGCAACTAAAAGTGCTGCTGTAGTAATAAAACCATCAACTACAATTGTAAGATTTTTCTCAAAAGCTTTGAGGTAGCTACCAACCATAGTAGCAATTTCAAAACCTCCGATTTTACATAATAAATCATTTGGATTTGATGAATGATGTAATTGGTGAAAATTTGCAACTTGTTGTAGTGTGTTAATCTTTGTTATCAACTGTTCATTATTTGTGCCAGTACCAATTCCAACACAGCTTTCTATTGGTAATTTTAAGTAATAGTGCATAATTAATGCTGCACTTGAGGTATTACTTATACCCATTTCTCCAAAACCAATACAGTTTGTTTTTTTATTTAAAACAATAAGCTCTGTAATTTTTTTGCCATTGTTAATACAAATATTTACTTCGTCCAAGCTCATTGCATTTTCGTGTAAATAATTTTTTGTGGCTTTATTCACTTTGTAGTGAAGAATTGGTAAGTCTGTAGGAAAATCTTCGTTTACACCACAATCTACCACTGTAAGTTCAATGTTATTTTGCTTTGAAAATACGTTGATAGCTGCTCCTCCATTTACAAAATTATAAACCATTTGTGCTGTTACTGCCTGAGGAAATGGATTCACTAATCCAGTAGTTGCAATGCCATGATCACCTGCAAAAATTATAATTTGTGGTTGTATAATTTGAGGTGCAGTTGTATGTTGTATCAAACCTAATTGAATGGCTAAATCTTCGAGCATTCCTAAAGAACCTATTGGTTTAGTTTTGTTGTTTACTAGGTTCTGTAAATCTATTTTTAATGAAATGCTCATGTATAGTTTTTTTGCAAATGAAAACAAAATCTAGTTACACCTCAACGAAATTTAAACAAGTGTTTTTTCCTCGTTAGTTAAACTATAATAGCCTTCTTCGCTCACTATTAAATGGTCTAACACTTCAATGTTATGTAGCTTGGCTGCCTGTGTAATTTGAAGTGTTATTTGCTTATCTGCAACACTTGGGTTTAAGTTTCCACTTGGGTGATTGTGGCATAAAATTATTTTGCTAGCTTTTTTTTCGATGGCTTTTTGAAGCACAATTCTTGTATCTACAACTGTTCCACTAATGCCACCAACACTAATAGTATCAATGCTGATTACGTTATTAGCTGTATTTAAAAACATAACTATAAATTGTTCAACAGTTTTGTGTTGTAGTAAATTTTTAAAAAATAAAGCAGCGTCTGAAGCATTAGAAATTTTGTCTTTTTTTAGCAACTCTGATTCTTTTCTTATTGCAAGTTGTAATGCCGATAAAATGCTGACTGCTTTAGCATTTCCAATTCCTTTTACCTTAAGTTTTATTATTTCTTCGGCAGATAATTTGCTTAAAAAATGTAAACTATTGTTGCATTTAAGTAAAAGCTCTTTGCAAACATCAACTGCTGATTTGTCTTTAGTACCATTATTTATAATTATGGCCAATAACTCACTATTACTTAAGGCATCTATCCCTTTTGCTGCAAGCTTTTCTCTTGGTCTGTCATCAATACTCCAGTTTTTTATATTGTTCGGTTTCTGTTGCATGTAAATGGTATTTATATGGTTTAATGCTTTTTTGTGTAATCATTTTTGCCAATGTTTACACAATTCGCCACAAAATAATTAAATTTTGTAAAAAAATTGGCAATTAGTTAACATTCCTACATCTTTGTAGTCTAATGTGTGGTTTTTACACATTATTGCAAACGATTGTGAATTTTATGAAAAAGTTTTGTTATACAATAGCTATACTAATGTGTACTGCATTAAGTACTGCAACTGCTCAGTTACTAAGTTGGTCGCCTGAGTTTGTTCAAGAAACTTCTTCAACAATCGAAATAACAGTTGATGGTGCATCAGGCAATAAAGCTTTACAAGGCTACGCAACACTAACAGATGTTTATGTTCATACAGGTGTAATAACATCAGCAAGTACATCAAACACCGATTGGAAATACAGTAAATTTACTTGGGGCACTACCAATACATTAGCAAATGCTACAAGTTTAGGTGGTAATAAATGGAAATACACTATTTCTGGAGGATTAAGAGCTTTTTATGGTATTACAAATCCATCTGAAAAAATCTTGAGAATCGCCATACTTTTTAGAAGTGGAAATGGAAATACTGTTCAAAGAAATGCTGATGGAAGCGACATGTATATTCCAGTTTACGACAATGGTGTTTATGCTCGTATTGATGTTCCATTAAGAACTCCCATGTTTAATTTAGGTTACGAAACAATAACTAAGTCAATTAATGATAATATTGCTATAACTGCAAAATCTAGTCAAACTGCTGATATTCGTTTATACTTTAATGGAACTTTACTATCAACCACAACAAGTGCAACACAGGCTAGTGCAAATCCTACGATTACTGCAAACGGTAACCAAGAAATTGTTGCTGAAGCTACAGTTGGTGCTGTTAAACATAGCGATACACTTCGTTTTCTAGTTGCTCCACCAGTTACAATTGCTCCTTTACCTGCAGGTGTTCAAGATGGTATAAATTACGATCCAGCCGATCCTACAAAAGTAACTTTAGTAGTGCATGCTCCAGGTAAAAATAGAATTGCTGTAATTGGAGATTTTAATAATTGGATTGAAACAACTACACACCAAATGAATAGAACTCCAGATGGAAATAAATATTGGATAACTATTACAGGGCTTACTAGTGGTGTAGAATATGGATTTCAGTATAAAATTGATAATACTATCATAACGGGTGATGCTTATGCAGAAAAAGTATTAGATCCTTGGAATGATGGATTTATACCTTCAGCTAAATATCCAAATTTAAAAGCTTATCCAACTGGTAAAACAACAGGTATTGTAAGTATTTTTCAAACTAATAAACCACAATACAATTGGCAAATCACTAATTTTAATAGGCCCAATAAAAAGAATTTAATAATTTATGAAATGTTGATTCGTGACTTCACTGCAGCACAATCATACAATTCTATAAAAGATACATTATCTTATTTAAAAAGATTAGGTATTAATTGTTTGCAACTAATGCCGATAAACGAGTTTGATGGAAATTTAAGTTGGGGTTACAACCCTGCTTACTTTTTTGCACCTGATAAATTTTATGGTACAGAAACTGCTTTAAAGCAATTAATTGATGAATGTCATAAGCTAGGAATTGCAGTGGTTCTTGATGTAGCTCTAAATCACACAACAGGAGCAAACCCATTAGCTGCAATGTATTGGGATGCAGCTAATAATAAGCCTGCAGCCAATAATCCATGGCTAAATACTGATGCTAGACACCCATTTAATGTGTTTAACGATTTTAATCATGAAAGTGCAGTTACAAAACAATTTACTGCAAGGTTTATTCGCCATTGGCTAACTAATTACAAAATAGATGGCTTTAGATGGGATTTAAGCAAAGGTTTTACACAAGTAAATAGTGGTAGCGATGTAGTTGCTTGGGGAAATTACGACGCAAGTAGAATTACAATTTGGAAAAGATATTACGATAGTATGATGGCTGCCTCACCAAATAGTTACTGCATTTTAGAGCATTTTGGTGGAAATACAGAGGAGCGAGAATTGAGTGATTATGGCATGTTGTTGTGGGGAAATGCAAATTATAGTTTCAGAGAGGCAGCAAAAGGTAATACGGCAGGCTCTGATTTTAGTAGCTTATGGCACAACACAAGAGGTTGGACTCAACCTCACTTAGTTGGATACGCTGAAAGCCACGACGAAGAACGAATTGTGTATGATGCCTTGATGAATGGAAGAAGTAGTGGGCCATACAACATTAGAGATACTGCAACAGCATTAAAAAGAGCTGAGCAAGTAGCAGTTGCTTTAGCAATGACGCCTGGCCCAAAAATGATTTGGCAATGGGGCGAATTAGGCTATCATTATTCCATAAATAGATGTGTAAACGGTACAGTAGATAACAACTGTAGATTAGCAGAAAAACCATTGTTTTGGTTCGAAAAAAACAATACTAACAGAAGTAAACTTTATAATGTTTATTCAAAACTGTTTTCATTAAGAACAAATCCTGCCTATGAGCAAGCTTTTTTATCGAGTACAGGTGGGTTTAGCTCAAGTGGTTCTTTTAAACAATTTGTAATAAATGATGCTTCATTACGAATAAATTATGTTGGAAATTTTGATGTAAATGCAACTACACAAAATGTACAATTTCCTACAAATGGTTTATGGTTTGATGTGTTGAAGGATACGTTTATAACAGTGAGTGGAAATGCTCACACCATCACTTTTCAACCAGGGGATTATTTTGTATTTGTAGATAAAAATGTAAATAGTATCCCAACATCAATTTTCAATGTTGGATATAATTTGATTGATTTAGACATTAATATTCATCCAAATCCAATGCAACAGTCTTCTTACATAAAATACAATTTACCAGAAAATGGTAATGTAAATATTTTAGTAATGGATATTAGCGGAAGAGTAATTAGTAATTTATTTAGTGGATATAGAACCAAAGGTCCACAGGTGCTAACATTAGAAAAGCAAAGATTAAAATCTACACAAATTAATGGCGGCACTTACTTGTTACAAATTGATATTAACGGCAAAAAACAAACAAAGAAATTTACTTTATTATAAAAATTTAATGCATCGGTTTTAAACAAAAAAATGTCTTTAACAAGGCTTTAAAATATTTGAATGATTTCGATAAACATTTATAAAAAACAACTAAAAACAAAAAAAAGAACACTTATGAACATGCGAAAAATTCTTGTGTTGCTATTGGGTTTTATGGCATTTACCATACAAGCCTTAGCCCAAGATAAAGTAGTAACTGGTAAGGTTACAGATGCTAATGGTAATCCACTAAGTGGAGTAACCATTAAAGTTAAAGGGGGGAAGGCTTTAGGTGCTACAAAGGCTGATGGTACGTATAGCGTAAAAGCTCCTGTTGGTGCAACATTACAATTCACTGCAGTTGGTAGCGAAACTAGCGAAAAGCAAGTTCCAACTAATGGAGTTTTAGACATGAGTTTAAAATCTGGTGGTGGTGAAAATCTTAACGAGGTTGTAGTAATTGGTTACGGTACTGCAAAAAAGAAAGATTTAACTGGTAGTGTTGTAGCTATTAGCAGTAAAGATTTTGTAAAAGGTGCTTTAACAACACCTGAGCAATTAATTGCAGGTAAA
>JBMLOR010000140.1:0-13119 GCA_049242865.1 Chitinophagaceae bacterium
AAGAAATTAATATAACTAAAGATTTTAAAAAATTAGATGCTGAAATTAATAGCTATGATTTAGCCCATCATGTTGGACTAACTTTAGAAGAAGAATATGAGTTTTTAATGCTTTTGCAAGAAGACCAAAGAATAGAATTTTTAAAAAGGCACTTACAAAAAATGTTACTCGAACTAGATAAGATTGCTCAACTAAAAAATAAAATAATATTAAATGGCCACTTTAAAGAACTTGGGGGTTTTGATTTAACGAATTTTACAAAACAATAAAGCCCCAATAATTGGGGCTTTAAACTATGTTTTTTTTACATTAATAACTTGTAACCATTATTTCATTGGATTTGCTTTTATTCCATTTCATAAAATCTACTACAATTTCACCTTCACAATTATTGTTACAAATTGGCATCATTACTTTTCTTACATAACTACCATAATAACTTTCATATAATGGCTTTACTTTATAGTTAGTGAAACTACCCTTTACCCCAACTCCAAAAGGTGCATTGTTAGTATATTTAAATTCCTTCCATTGCATACCATTTGGTAAAGTAGAAATCAAAGATTTTTTATACCACAATTCTGCATTTTTAAATTCGTAATTTCTATTGTACACATGTTCATAAGCTAAACATCCTGCATAATAATTTAAGCTGTATAAATTAGCTGCATACTTTAACGCCATACTTTTATTACCACCTACATAATTTGGTGCAGAAGAATAATATTTAACCAACGCCCAGTTTAACGTTTGTGATTTTGGATTAGCAGCTAATAAACTAATTAAGTTATTTCTTAAAGTTATAGCTTCATTTTTAGTGTAAACCTTGTTGTAAGGTATGTATTGCTCTGCTTCAGCATCAATACTTGCAACGGTAAATAATCCATTAGTACCTCCATCGTCGGGAGTAGGGCTTGGAATTTTAAATTCTACCTCTGCAACTGCAGTTGTTTCTTTGGTTGATGCAAATGGCATTATTGCTACTGCACTACAAACTGCCATTGTTTGAAAAATCCATTTCATGTTATTACTTTTTAAAGTTTAAAATGTTTAAGGGTGCGGATTAAACTTTAATAAAGCTTACAAAAAACAAAACAATTCTTACAGAATTGTTTTATGGGTAATAGATTAAATACGGGACAAAATAATTGTAAACCTCACATTTTATAGCTGTTGTTTTAAGGTTACTGAGTGCAATTTAGAGAAATATTTAAAAAAACCAAAAGTTTTATACAATATTTTTCAAAAACAAACGTTCAACCCCAAGTTTATGTACATAAAAAAGTTATTTGTTGATATTAAATACTGTAATTGCTATTTTTACTTTCGAAAACGTACAATATGTCGCAAATAAAAATTCCTACAACTTTAAATATTGATTTAAGCTTTGAAACAGCACCATTTTACAAAAGGTTTTTTGCTTGGCTATTTGATGTGTTTGTAATTTTTTTATACTATATAATTGTAGATAAAATTTACAAACTCATTAATCCCAGTTTTAATGAAAATACATCGAATGAATATTGGTTTCAAATGATTGTAGCTTTACCAGCTGTACTGTATAATTTTTTGTGCGAACTAACCATGAATGGACAATCTTTTGGAAAAAAGATTTTTGGTTTAAAGGTAATTAATACTGATGGAGGCAATGCAACTATAAGTCAGTATATGCTTAGAAGTTTAATTAGAACTATCGACTTATATATGGTACTTATTCTTGTATTAATAAGTTTTTTTTACAAAGAAGTATTGGCTTTTGCTATTTTCTTTTTCTTACTAACTGTGGCTGATTTTTTGTGTATGTTACTCACAAAAAAGGGACAGCGATTGGGCGATATTGCAGCTGATACTTTGCTAATAAGTACTAGAACAAAAAATAACCTGAACGAAACTGTTTTTATGGAAGTTGCAAACAATTATGTACCATCATATCCTCAGGTAATGAAATTAAGTGATAGAGACCTTAACACTATAAAAAGTATATACAATAATATTATAAAAAACAACGATTATGATTTAGCAAACAACACAGCAATAAAAATTCAAACTGTATTAAAAATAACACCACAACACACCGATAGCATTGAGTTTATTGAAACAGTTTTAAAAGATTATAACTTTTTAAGTACTCAATAAAATTTGTTGCATTTATGTTAAAACCTAATTTATAAAAACTGTTTTTAGCAGTAAACACTATATTTGATTTGCATTAAAAAATCATTCATCGAATACATTTTTACTTTTACAAACAAATAATTAATACAAAAAAAGTAAGTATGGCCCAAGCAAATATTGTATGGATTGATGATGAAATTGAAAGCTTACAATCTCAAAAAATTTTTCTAGAAAATAAAGGTTATAAAGTAAACACTTTCACCAATGGCTACGACGGTTTTGACTTTATTAAAGATAATTTAATTGACATTGTACTCATTGATGAAAGTATGCCTGGAATAAGTGGTTTAGAAACTATTGCAAAAATCAAAGAGTTTAATCAGCAAATACCAATAGTACTTATTACAAAAAATGAAACTGAATCTTTGATGGACGAAGCAATAGGTAGCCAAATTACTGATTATTTGCTTAAACCTGTAAATCCAAATCAAGTACTACTTTCTCTCAAAAAAATTATCGACAACAAAAGATTAGTTGCCGAAAAAACTACCACTGCATACCAACAAGAATTTAGAAATTTATTCATGGCTTTGAACGACCGACCCGACTATAATGGTTGGATGGAGATTTATAAAAAATTAGTGTATTGGGAGCTAGAAATGGAAAAAAGCAATAGCCCTGAAATGCAAGAAATATTGGCTAATCAAAAGGACGAAGCCAATACCGAATTTTTTAAATTCATCAGTAAAAACTATGCTTCTTGGTTAAAGCCAAACGCAAGTGATGCCCCAATTCTTAGCCATAATTTATTACAAACAAAAGTTTTACCTCACTTAGAAAAAGGTGTTCCGATATTTTTTTTATTGATTGATAATTTACGTTACGATCAGTGGAAAAGTATTCAACCCATTTTTGCTGAAAGTTTTAGAATTTTAGAGGAGGAAACATTTTATAGTATTTTACCAACAGCAACCCAATATAGCCGAAATGCCATTTTTGCTGGTTTATTACCCATTGAAATTGAAAAGCAATTTCCAAACCAATGGAAGAATGATGAAGAAGAAGGAGGTAAAAATTTGTATGAAGAAGATTTTTTTAGAGCCCAACTAAAAAGATTAAAAAAAGATAATATTAAAGCATCTTATACTAAAGTAGTGCATCATAACGATGGACAACAATTAGTAAATAATATTCATAACTTACTTAACAACGATTTAAATGTAATTGTATACAATTTTGTTGACATGCTTAGTCATGCAAGAACTGAAATGGAAGTTTTAAAAGAATTAGCAGGCGATGAAGCAAGTTATAGAAGTGTTACTAAAAGTTGGTTTGAGCACAGTGCTTTGCACCAAGCTCTTAAAAAAATTGCAGATAAAAAAATTAGAATTGTTGTAGCAACCGATCATGGTACAGTTCGTGTAAAAACACCACACAAAGTTATTGGCGACAAACAAACAACAACCAACTTAAGATATAAACATGGAAGAAATTTAAATTACGATGCAAAAGATGTTTTGGCGTTTAAAGACCCCAAAGAAGCAGGATTACCAACGCCAACTATAAACTCGAGTTTTATTTTTGCTAAGAAAGATGATTATTTATGCTACCCTAATAACTATAATCATTTTGTAAATTATTATAAAAATACATTTCAACATGGTGGTGTAAGTTTAGAAGAAATGATTGTGCCTGTAATAAAAATGATTAGCAAATAATACTTACAAGTAAAAAATAAATAATAAAAAAATGCCTCACTTTTTAAAATAAAAGGAGGCATTTTACTAATAATAATTTAGTAAATTTAATATTAAAACTCACAATTTTTTGGGGTTCGGGCAAATGGTATTACATCTCTAATATTGGTCATACCAGTTACAAATAACACCATACGTTCAAAACCTAAACCAAAGCCTGCATGAGGCACAGAGCCAAACCTACGAGTATCTAAGTACCAACTCATCTCTTCTGTAGGAATATGCATTTCTTCCATTCTTTTAACTAACTTTTCTAACCTTTCCTCTCTTTGGCTTCCACCAACAATTTCACCTATACCAGGAGCTAAAATATCCATAGCAGCAACTGTTTCTTTACCAGCTTCACAGCCATCATCTTGCCTCATGTAAAAGGCTTTTATAGCAGCAGGATAGTTAGTTACTATCACTGGTTTTTTAAAGTGCTTTTCTACAAGGTAACGCTCATGTTCACTTTGCATATCAATACCCCAAGCCACATCATATTTAAATTTCTTTTTCTTGTAGTGTGCACTATTTAGTAAAATATCTATTGCTTGAGTATATGTAATTCTTTCAAAACTATTATTAATAACAAAATTTAGTTTTTCGAGCAAGCCAAATTCTTGCCTTTCGTTTGTTGGCTTTTGCTTTTCTTCTTCTGCGAGGCGAGCATCTAAAAATTCTAAATCTTCCTTATTATGCTCTAAAACATATTTTATAAGATATTGAATAAACTCTTCGGCCAAGTTCATATTATCTTCCAAATCAAAAAAAGCCATTTCAGGTTCAATCATCCAAAACTCAGCCAAATGCCGTGCAGTGTTTGAATTTTCGGCTCTAAATGTTGGTCCAAAAGTATAAATTTCACTAAATGCCATAGCACCTAATTCACCTTCAAGCTGACCACTCACTGTAAGATTAGTGCTTTTGCCAAAAAAATCTTCAGCATAATTAATACTACCATCATCGTTTTTAGGAGCAGTTCCATCCATTGGCAAAGTGGTAACTCTAAACATTTCACCTGCACCTTCAGCATCACTTGCAGTTATGATTGGCGTGTGCAAATACACAAATCCTTTGTCGTTATAAAACTTATGAATAGCATAAGCTAGTGCATGACGCACTCTAAAAATTGCTCCAAAAGTGTTGGTTCTAAAACGTAAATGAGCTTTTTCTCTTAAAAATTCTAAGCTGTGTTTTTTAGGTTGCAAAGGATATTTTTCGGCATCACTATCTCCTAAAATTTCAATTGTATTTGCTTTTATTTCAACTGTTTGTCCTTTGCCTAAACTTGCAATAAGCTCGCCTTCAACTTTTAAAGAAGCTCCTGTAGTTATTCTTTTTAAAGTATCTTCATGTAACAATCCAAGTTCAACAACCACTTGAATATTATTGTTTGTACTACCATCGTTTAAAGCAATAAACTGGTTATTACGAAAAGTTCGTACCCAGCCCATAACAATTACTTTTTGACCAATTTTTTCGCCAGTTAATAGCGATTTTATTTTTGTTCTGTTGTTAAACATGTTATTTGTGTTCGTTTATCTTTTAATGTTAAAGAATTAACTTCTTTAAAAGTGTACTTTAACATAATTTAAATTGCTTGCAAATATATTGTTACATAATAATAATTGAGGTATCTGTGTTTTAAAGAATTACTTTTGATTTGAAAATGTGTAAGTTTATAAAACAAATTTGATTACCATAATCGATTAAACTTTATTTAAAATGTTTACAAAAACTGATATTGAAAAATATTTTATCGCCGAAAAACAAGAAAGTATTGTTTTTTTAGCAATTGGAATTTTGGCTATAATCATTGCAATTGCAGGTATTACTTTAACAAAAAATGGATTTTTTAAAGGAGCTTCTCTCCCTTTAATTTTAATTGCATTAATTCAAATAACAGTTGGTTACACTATTTTTAAACGTAGTGATGCTGATAGAACGAGAGTAGTGTATGCTTATGATATGGCTCCAAGCGATTTAAAAAATAAGGAATTACCAAGAATGGAAAAAGTGAACAAAAATTTTGTTTTATATCGCTATTTTGAAATAGGATTAGCTTTACTAGGATTAGCTATTGTTTTTTCCATGAAAAACAAATTAGGAACCGACCAAAATTGGGGAAGCAATAATTTTTGGTATGGCTTAGGATTTGCCTTAGCTATTCAAGCTTTTTTAATGTTGGGGGCAGATTACTTTGCTGAAAAAAGAGCTTTACACTATACTAAATTATTACAAGAATTTGTTAACAAATAATGCTGCAATTTTGTAAAAAACTAAGTTAATGTTTATTGAAGCATGATAAAAAAAGGTTTTATATTATTATTTACCATCTGCTTTTTAAATCAATTAAAAGCACAAAGAAGTACCTATGATACTTTAAAACTTCCTGCATGGGTTAGCCCAGAAGGCGATACATTGGCCTTGAGTTATTTAACACCACTAGACCTACTTACTATAAGGCACTTAACTAGTGAACAAAAAGCTCAACGTGCCGAATGGACTAGATTAAGAAATGCTGTTTACGTAACTTTTCCTTACGCCAAAGCTGCTTCTAAAATTATGAATGAAATTAATGCCAAATTAGTTGGCGTTACCAATAGAAAAGAAAGAAAAATTATTATTAAAAGTAGGGAGAAAGAGTTGAGAGCAGAATTTACCAGTAAACTTACCAACCTTAGTGTTTACCAAGGAAAGGTTTTAATGAAATTGATAAACAGAGAAACTGGAAATAATTGTTATGAAATTATACAAGAGTATAAAGGCGGCTTTACAGCTACAGTTTACCAAACAGTAGCATTTGTTTTTGGCACTAATTTAAAACAAGCTTACAACCCTAACGATAAAGATAGAGATATTGAAACTATTGTTCAAGAATTAGAAAGAATGTATGGTTACAGGAAATAAGGCCTGAATATTTAAGATTGCATATTTATTGATGTTTAAATTTGAATCTTATAAAAATAACTTGAGCCCTATTGATTTCATTAGCTAAACAACTTATCTAACATTTGTAGGACAAGGCAAGTCAATTTCATTACTTTTAACTTTTCTCTTTTTAATGGGATTTAATATTACTAGTTCTTGTTTTTGTTTTAATAAATTATTGTAGCTAGTAGATGGAATTGTATATGATTGAATGGCATCTAATTTGGCGATGTACAAACTTCTTCCATGCGTTCCTAAAACAATTTCATTTTCTCGTGATTGTATAGCAATATCATGTATTGGTACACTTGCAGGCAAACCATTTTTCCAAGCATTAAAATATTGGCCTTTATTATGGCTAACATATAAGCCACCATCTGTTCCTACAAAAATTAAACTATCATTTTTAAAATCTTCTCTCAAAACATTTACAGGTTCTAGTGGCAAATTACTACTAATGTCTTTCCAAGTTAATCCAAAATCGTCACTAATGTAAACATATGGTGTAAAGTCATCATTTCTATAACCATTAAGTGTAACATACACTCTTCCTTCTTTGTGCTGTGAAGCCACAATTCTACTCACCCACAAATTTTTTGGGGGAGTTGTAACAATTGTTTTTACCTTTTTACCTATTATTTGAGTACTTGTAATATTAATGGAAAGTTGTTTCCATGTGTAGCCACCATCAGTAGTTACATGCAAATTTCCATCGTCTGTACCAACATAAACTAAACCAAATTTAAATGCACTTTCACTAATAGCAGTAATTGTACCATAAGGCACATTACCCTCCTTTTTACCATTACTCAAATCGTTACTCATAGCAATTAAGGTATCGCCTTTTACTAGGCTTCTATAAAATCTATTAGCCCCATAATACAACACATCTTGATTGTGTTTACTTAAAACAATTGGAGTTTGCCAATTGTAACGCAAAGGTTTTTCGCCAAGTTCGTGAACTGGTTGAATACCTTTAGTTTCAGCCCTGTTAGTACTTAACCTATTTCTTCTAAAATAGTTGCCAAATTGTGAGCCTGCATAAACTGTAAGGTTATCTCTAGTATCTACTTGAACTTGCATTCCATCGCCACCACCAAGGCTTTTTGCAGGTATATCGTCTAAACCTAAACCACTATTGGCAAATGGATTTCTTGGAGTTGTACTTGGTGTGTACCAAACACCATTATCTTGCAAACCACCATAAACATTGTATGGTTTTGCGTCATCGGTTGTAATGGCATAAAATTGCCCTACTGAAGGAGAATTGGCTTTAAACCAATTTTCACCATCATCATAAGTTATGTTACAGCCTCCATCATTACCATTAATTAAATGGCTATCTTTTTTAGGATTTACCCACAATGCATGATGATCGGCATGTACATTATTTTTATCCATGTTGGTGAAATTCTTTCCACCATCTTTAGAAACTTGAGATGAAAAACCAAGAATAAAAACTTTATCAGCATTGGTATGTGAAGTATAAATTTTTGCAAAATAATAACCGTATGTACTATTTATGCTTATGTACTTGGTGTGTGTTTTAAACCAAGTTTTGCCAGCATCATTGCTTCGGTAAACTTCGCAACCATAAATACCACTGTTTTTAAAACCATCGTCACTATCTAAATAATCATATAAACTTGAAGGAGCTACTTTATCGTTGGCTACCAAATCTTTTACTAATTTGGCATTATATTTTTTTGGGAAGAAATTTTTCTTTAAGAAAGTATCAATTAAATTATTACTCAATTTGGCAAAGTCTTCTTTAGAAATATTTTTAAAAGATTCTCTTTTGTAATTACTATCTGTTTTAGCAATAGTTGTATCTGGCTGTTGCATATTGTTATCAACTGTTGCATAAATAATGTTTGGATTAGCAGGGAAAACAGCAATTCCTATACGTCCTATTTTATTGCCTTGCATAAATCCACTTCCTTGCTTTGTAACATTGTTCCAAGTATTACCACCATCATCACTTTTATAAATAGCACTTGCTTCACCACTTTCTACAAATTTCCAAGCTTTTCTCGTTTTTTGCCACATTGCAGCATACACTTCATTTGGGTTTTGTGGGTTAATATCAAGGTCAACACAACCTGTGCTATCGTTTACATAAAGTTGATGTTTCCAAGTTTTACCACCATCTTCTGTTTTAAACACACCACGTTCTTTATTATTGCTATATAAATGCCCAAGTACTGCAACCCAAGCAACATTATCGTTTGTGGGATGAAGTTGAACTTTGCCAATATGATGACTTTCGGGCAAGCCTAAATATTTCCAGATTTTTCCACCGTCGTCTGTTTTATAAACACCTGTACCTGCATAACTACTTCTACTGCTATTAACTTCTCCTGTACCTAACCAAATTGTTCTGTTTTTTGATTTCCAATTAACGGCAAAGTCACCAATTATAAGTACATCACTACTATCAAAAACAGGCTTAAAACTTAATCCATTATTTGTGGTGTGCCATAACCCACCACTAGCATAAGCAACATAAAACTCTGTAGGGTCATCAGGGTTTGCATCAACATCTACAACCCTGCCACTCATTACTGTTGGGCCAATATTTCTGAAACTTGTTTTGTAAGGTGATTTACTTTGAAGTAACTTTTTTTGGGCATAACTTTTAATGCGATCCTCACCATTTGTAGCGAGTGTTTGCGACATTAATGTAATTTGAATTAAAGCAAAAGTTAGAAGCAATAAATATTTCATTATTTAGGTGTTAAGGTGTAAATGTATGATGATTATAATAAATAAAAAAGCCGATAATTTTAAACTATCGGCTCAATCAAAAAAATTATTTTGAGAAGTTTATGCAGTTGCAGCAGGCTTATTTACACTAGCTGTCCACTCCATACTAATAGCACTTTTTTCGATTTTTAAGTAGCTTCCTGGGCTAACTTCAATTTGTAAAGTACCATCTTCATTTACTTTATTTACAGTTGCATGAATACCTGCAAGTGTTACTATTTTGTCTCCTTTAGTAAGTTTATCAATAAATTGTTTTTGCTCTTTTGCTTTTTTAGCTTGTGGGCGAATCATAAATAACCAAAATACTAAAAAGATTCCTCCCATTAAAATTAGTTGAAAACTAACATTGCTTTGTGGTGCTTGTAAAACGAAAATTGATTGTAACATTTTTTATATTTAAATTGATTGTTTACTTGTTGGGCTGCAATTTAGGCATTACTACTTTATCTGTACTTTCACAATTGGTAATTGTACCAGTAAATTTTAAAGTTCTATCTCTATCATTAGTGGTGTTAGAGGCAGCCATAATAGTTTTATTTACTACATCGCAAAACTTTTTACTATCAAAATTTGCCATCACAAAACCTTCTTTTCCAGGCAAAATTGCTTCTTTGGTGTATTCTGCAACTGTACAACCACAACCTGGTCGTACATAGGTGAGTAATAATGGTTTTTTTCCTGTATTAAGGCATCTAAATTTTACAGTAACTTTTTCGCCTTGCTTTACTGTTCCAAAATTTATCAATGTATCTAACCATTGAATAGTAGTGTAATTTAATGTATCGCTTGTAGCTTTTTTAGCTTGCTCATCTAGCTTTGCATCATTATCGGTGCATGCTGAAAATCCAATTAGTACTAATAATCCAAAAAATAAATGTTTCATTGTTTTTATTTGAATCAAAATTATAAAAAGGAATTTTTAAATTGTACTTTGTTTATTTTTCCCTCGGCTGCCAATTCTTTTTGCAGGGTATCAAGTAATCCATTAATAAACTGACCACTTTGTGGTGTGCTATATTCTTTTGCTAAATCAATGTACTCATTTAATGTAACCCTTGTAGGTATGGTTTCAAAATACAAAAACTCAGCAACGCCTAATTGCAATAAAATCATATCAATTAAAGCGATTCTATCGGGATCCCAATTTTTGAATTTTGGCGTAATTATAGTTAATAGATGTTCTTTTTTTTCAATGACAGTAGACAATAAATTTTTGGCAAAATTCCATTTATCTTCTCCTAGCATTTGATGCATACCTAGTTTTGAAGGTTTGGTAAAAAAGATTGAAATAATGTTTTGTACCATTTCAATATCATCATCCCAATTGCTAAACTTTTCTTCCGCAGTTGCTGTAAATAGTTCGTTTGGAAGTATTACATGATTAAAAAGATAGTTCATGATGTCTATTTCTTTCTTTTTATCTCTTCCTTCTTCTTTAATGTAATATTGGTATTCTTCGGTTTCAATTAATTGCAAATACATTTTTCGAATCATTTCGTTATCGTTAGGAATTTCAATTTTTAATTCCTCAACTGCTGCACTAAACGATTTGTTTTCTAAAATTTGCCATAATAATTCGTTACCGGCAATTTTGGTATTTACAGTTAAATCTGCATGAGTGGTGATATTTTTATTTGCTCTATTTTTTGCATCGATTTCTGCGTATTGAGCAACTTCTACTATTGTTTGTAATAAATAGATGATGAGTTCGCGTGTTTTCTGGAAGTTTTTATCAAGAATTTGTATTTGTTTTGGTATTGAAATATCCTCTTGAGTATTGTGTAATACATACAGTTGCTGCATTACCTTAACCCTTATGTTTCGTCTACTAATCATTTAAACCAACTTTTTGGGCGGCGAAGATAAGGTTTTGAACCTTGTTGTACTTGTGGTTTTTAAAGTAACACAGATATATGGCTTGTTTTTGGTAATTTATTTATTAGCATACATTCTATTAATATACTTACCAATTATATCAAATTCAATATTTACAACACTGCCTTCAACAACTTTATTGATATTAGTGTGCATATAAGTGTATGGAATTATGGCTACTTTAAATGTATTTTTAGCAACATCATAACAAGTTAAACTAGTACCATTTATAGATATACTTCCTTTTTCAATAACCAAATTTGCAAATTTTTGATCAAATTCAAATTCATACTCCCAGCTTCCATCTTTATTGCATACACTTTTACAAACTGCTGTTGTATCTACATGACCCTGCACAAAATGCCCATCCAATCTTCCATTAAAACTTAAACATCGTTCTAGATTAATCAAGTCATTAAGTTGCCATGAATTTAAATTTGTTTTATTAAGTGTTTCGTTAATTGCAGTTACTTTATACAACGAATTTTCAATTTTTTCAACTGTGAGGCAAACGCCATTATGGGCAAGGCTTTGGTCAACTTTTAATTCCTTTACAATTCTTGCTTCGAGCCAAAAACTTTTATTGCTACCGTTATTCTCAATTTTTTTTACTGTAGCTAAAGTTTCAATAATTCCTGTAAACATTTTTAAGATTTTAAATAAAAAATCCAACCACAAAATTGTGATTGGATTTTTAAAATATGATTTTTTTTATTAATCTCTACTAGCAAAACGGCTTAGCAACTTTAACATTTGTATGTATAACCAAACCAAAGTAGCCATTAATCCAAATGCACAATACCATTCCATATGTTTTGGCAAGCCCATTTCTGCACCTTCTTCAATTCTTTCTAAATCAAGAATTAAGCTCAATGCTGCAAAAATGATTGTAACTATAGTAATTCCAAATCCTAATAAACTGGTATCTTCCCAATTCATAAATGGTAAATTGAAACTAAAGAAATACGATGCAACAAAATATACTAGATAAAATATAGCTAATCCAGCAGTACCCATATAAACAATAGATCTAAATGTGTTATTGGGCTTTATGATTCTGAAGTTATAAAGTAAAAACATTGCAAAAGCAACAGCTAATGTTAAACCAACAGCTGTTGGTACAATGCCAGGCATTTTAGCACCAAATCTTTCATTAATAATGGCAGATAAACCACCCAAAAACAAACCTTCTAACAAAGCGTAAGCAGGTGCAGTATATAAAGCAATTTTTGGCACAAAGCCAGTTACTAAACCTATTACTAACCCACCAAATAAACCAACCATTGTTAGTGTGTACGCCAAACTTGGGTTATCGCCATAAAACATACTCCATGTACCAACAGCTGCACAAGCAACCAAAAGTAGCATGAATCCAAATTTGTTAATAGTTCCTCTAACACTCATTACTCCTTGAGTTTCGCCTTGAAGAGCAAGTGATTTGTCAAAAATTTTTTCACTAAGTGTAGGATTGCTTGATTGAAAAAAAGACATATTGTAAATATTTTGTTTGTCCAAAAATATGTGATTATCAAACAGCAAAAAAAATAAATTGTTAAAGTTTTATTTTCCCAAAATCAACAAACAATTAAATAGCTTAAGTGTTTACTAATAAATTTATTATGCCCTTTTATCAAATAATTGAAACTCAAAAAATTCCTGCAACCATGGAGCAAGTATGGGAATTTATGAGTAA
>JBMLOR010000140.1:13219-27502 GCA_049242865.1 Chitinophagaceae bacterium
TTGAAACTCAAAAAATTCCTGCAACCATGGAGCAAGTATGGGAATTTATGAGTAACCCAGCCAACTTACAACAAATTACGCCTAGCTACATGGGTTTTAAAATTACAAGCATTAGTGGCGATAAAGGCATGTATCCAGGCATGATAATTAGCTACAAAGTAAAGCCTGTTTTAAACTTACCTATAACTTGGGTTACTGAAATTACCCATGTAAAACATCTTGAATTTTTTGTTGATGAACAAAGGCTAGGGCCATACAAAATGTGGCATCACCAACATAAAATAGAGCCTATTGATGGTGGTGTTTTAATGACAGATATTGTAACTTATATACCACCCTTTGGTTTTTTAGGTGCCATTGCAAACACATTGTTTATAAAAAAACAACTAGTTCAAATTTTTAAGTTTCGTAAAAAAGCAGTTGAACAAATTTTTGGAATTTTAAATTAATACCCAAACAAAAAATCTACTAAACTTTAAAAAAAGCTTATATTAATTAAATAAATTGCCATCAAAGCCCATTAACATCACTATTTAACAATACTTTTTCATTATTCCCTTTATTTTGCGACACTTTTATAAAGGTGCTACATTTTTTTAGCACATAAAATTGTTGTTTTTTAATGCAAAAGCTATACAAAATTCTGAGTGTTATTTTATTGGCAGGTTTTACAAACCAACTAGTGGCACAAACTTTACCACCAGATTCTACTTTAACAGAATTGGATGCCGATTTGTTAAACATCTTTAACCAAAAACCAAAAAAGTACAAAATAAATTCCATAAAAGTTTTTGGTAACAAGTATTTCGACGAAACCTTGCTTACATCAATCGCCAACTTAACTATTGGCGACGAAGTTGTAATTCCAGGAGGCGATAATTTTAGTAAAGCAATTAACAAACTTTGGGCTCAAAATTACTTTAGTAATGTTGAAATTTATATCACCAAATTAGAAGGAATTAACATTGATATTGAAGTAATTGTAACTGAAAGACCCAGACTTGCAAAATTTGATTTTGAAGGCGTTTCAAAAAGTAATGCAGAAGATTTAAGAGCTAAAGTGGGCTTAATTCCTGGAAGAATATTAACAGAAAATACCAAAAGAAATGCTATAGATGCTGTTAAGAAATTTTATGCAGAAAAAGGCTTCGAAAAATCATCTGTAACACTAAATATAAGCGATGATTCAACTATTGCAAACTCGGTTTTTGTATTATTTGTAGTAGATAAAGGTCCAAAAATTAAGATTGATAATATTGCTTTTGAAGGTAACGAAGCGGTTAGCAATGTAAAACTTAAAAAACAAATGAAGGACACTAAAGAGCAAGGAAGATTAACTTTACATCCTCCTCAAAGTGCTGGTGGCTTCATAAAACCTAAACAATATGGCTTAAAAGAGTACATAAAAGATTATGGTTACCTATCGTACAGCAAAACTAAACAGGTACTTGAACCATATATTAAAATAAAACCATTTGCATCGGCTAAATTTAATCAATCAAAATACGAAGACGACAAAGAAAACATCATCAATTATTACAATAGTATTGGATACAGAGATGCGATAATAGTAAAAGATACCACTTACTATACCTCGAAAAATGGACTTGAAAGATTTAAAAATATTGACCTAAAAATTAATGAGGGTCGTAAATATTACTTTGGAAATATTACTTGGAAGGGAAATACCAAATACAGCGACTCAATTTTATCGGTTATATTAGGCATTAAAAAAGGGGAAACATACAATTTAGAAACCCTAAACAAAAAAATGGGTAAAGGTGGAGGTTCTCCAGAAGGTGGCGACGTTAGTGGTTATTACATGGATGATGGATATTTATTTTTTAATAGTAGTATTACTGAAACTAGTGTTTACAACGATACTATTGATCACGAAATAAGAATTAGTGAAGGCCCACAAGCTACTTGGAAAGAAGTGAAAATTGTAGGCAATGATAAGACTAAAGAACACGTTATTCGTCGTGAATTAAGAACATTACCAGGTGAAAAATTTGTAAGAACCGATGTTATAAGAAGCCAAAGAGAGTTATCTCAATTAAATTATTTTAATCCTGAAAAAATTAACCCAGATATTCAACCAAATCCTGAAGATGGTACTGTAAATGTAACCTGGAGATTGGAAGAAAAAAGTAGCGATCAATTAGAATTGTCTGCTGGTTGGGGCGGTAATATTGGATTAACTGGTACTTTGGGTATTACATTTAACAATTTTTCATTAAAAAATATTTTTACCAAAAGGGCTTGGGACCCTTTACCAATGGGTGATGGACAAAAGCTGAGTTTAAGAATGCAAAGTAATGGACGTGCATTCAGAAGCTTTAATTTCTCATTCACAGAACCTTGGTTAGGCGGCAAAAAAAGAAACCAATTTAGCATTTCTTATTACGATACGAAATTTGCCAATGCATTTGATCCTATTACAGGTCAGGTAAGTGCAGATGCTGCCAACAGCAGTTTTATACAAACTAGTGGTTTAGGTATAAGCTTGGGTAAACAATTAAAATGGCCTGATGACTATTTTTCTTTAATGGTGGGTGTAAACTTTACAAGATATAAACTAAAAAACTATTTTATTGATAGAGTAAACTTGCCAGGATTCAATAATGGATTTTCTCACAACTTAAACGTGAAGTTTACGTTACAACGTAATAGTGTTGATAATCCAATGTTCCCAAGAAGTGGTAGCACTTTTATGACAAGTTTACAACTTACACCACCATATTCTTTGCTTAACAAAGACGTTGTAAACCAAGATAATCCTTACAAATGGATTGAATATCACAAATGGCGTTTTAATGGCGAATGGTATGTACCACTTACAAAACCTGTTGGCGACGATAGAAAACAATTAATTTTAAAAGCTGCTGCGAAACTTGGATTTGTAGGTAGATACAACGAAAATTTACAAATTTCTCCATTTGAGCGTTTCCAAGTGGGTGATGCTGGCTTAACCAATCAATTTGCATTATTAGGTTTTGACATTATTGCACAACGTGGATACCCCGTTTATCAAAACTCAAATCCTAAAATTAATCCTGAGCAACAAGGAGCAAGCCAATATTTTACTATTTTTAATAAATATGTTTTAGAACTTAGATACCCATTAAGCTTAAACCCAAGTAGCACCATTTATGCTTTAGGCTTTTTAGAAGCTGCAAACGGTTGGTACAGTATTAAAGATTATAATCCATTTAAACTTAGAAGAAGCGTTGGAGTTGGTATGAGATTCTTTTTACCAATGTTTGGATTACTTGGATTTGATTATGGCATAGGACTTGATAGATATACACCAGGAGCAAGTTTGAGAGACATGAGTAGGTTTACATTTATGCTAGGTTTTGAACCTGAATAATGGAAGTAATATTAGTCGATTGATGATTTGTTGATTGTTAACTGTTGGTTTGCTGATTTTCTTAATTTAACAAACAAAAAATAAACCTATCAACTTTAAAAAATTAAACTTAAAAAAAAATAACATGAAAAAAATAATCTTACTTTTTATTGTGGCACTTACAGTAAATTTTACTCATGCACAACGATATGCAGTTATTGATACTAAATATATCTTAGACAAATTACCTGAATATAAAAATGCAGATAGTAAAATGCAAGCAATAGCCAATCAATGGCAAAAAGAGCTAGATGATATGCAAGTTGATTTAGATAAAATGTACAAAAATTACGAGGCTGAGCAATACATGTTAACTGATGAATTAAAAAAGAAAAGAGAAGCTGAATTATTTAATAAAGAAAAAGAATTAAGAGACTTACAAAAAAAGAGATTTGGCTTTGAAGGTGATTTATTTAAAGAACGCCAACGACTTGTAAAACCAATACAAGATAGAGTGTACAATGCTATTCAAAAGATTGCAGTTGAAAGAAGTTACGATTTTGTACTTGATAAAAGTGAAGGGATAACTGTTATATTTGCCGACCCGAAATTAGATAAAAGCGATGATGTATTAAAAATACTTCAAGCAACTAAATAAAAATAAAAAAAATAAAAACTAAAAACAAGGATTTAAAATGAAAAAAATGTTAATGGTTTGTGTTGCAGTTGCATTAAGCGTTGTAACCATAAACAGTGCAAATGCCCAAACTAAAATTGGTAGTTTTGATGAGGAAAGTTTACTTGGATTAATGCCAGGAATTGGTAAAGTGGATACTTTACTTAGAAAATATGCTGCAGATTCTCTTGCTCCAAAAAGAGATTATGAAATGATGGAGTTAAAAAGAAAAGACAGTACATTCAGAGCGGATAGTTCTAAACTTAGTGGCTCATTAAGAGAAATTATGCAAAGAGAAATTCAACAACATTATTATATTGTTGCTAATTGGCAAGAGATTAGCAATGAAGCAATTGAAGGAAAAAAAGCTGAATTATTAGCACCTTTCCGTCAAAAAATTTACGCTGTTTTAAATGATATCATTACTAATGAAAAATATACTTTAGTATTAAAAAGTGATGCTATTTTAACTATCCCAATTTGCGATAATTTATCTATCAAAACAGCTGTGAGAATGAAACTTAACTTACCAAAAGAAACAGAAGCTGCTTACAAATCTGCTAATTGTGGAGGAGGTTCTGCTACACCAGCACCAAAATCAACGCCTAATGGGCCAAAAAAATAATTTAGGGAAAATAAAATATTAAAAAGAGAAGCTTAGGCTTCTCTTTTTTTGTTACATATCTTGTGATAACTTAAAATCAATTACTTTAATCTGCACAGAAGAAGTGCCATTCCATTCGTTAATATCTAAAGTAAAAACTATATCTACAGGTCTGTTCATTTCTAATATTTCAAATTTATTTGCAAGATTAAATCCAATACCATTAATTGTAGCATTACCTTGTTGAATACTGAATTTTATGTGCTTTTCTTTTACAATTTTTGAAAATCCGGTGTTATAAACTTTTCTTGCAACAAATGTTGGTCGCATATTTTCTGGCCCAAAAGGCTCCATTTGGTTTAGTATATTGTAAAACGATAAATTAATGTCTTGCAATAAAATTTCGCTATCAATAATAATTTCTGGAATAAGTTGGCTAGGTAGAATGGTTTGCTCAACTACTTTTTCAAAGGCCTGAGAAAAAGCTTTTAAATTACTTTCGTGTAAGGTTAATCCAGCTGCTGCAAAGTGCCCACCATAGCCAATTAAATGTTCCCGACAAGCATGTATTGCTTCATATAAATTAAAACCAGCAACACTTCTTGCACTTCCAGCCAAACAATCTCCACTTTTGGTTAATACAATTGTAGGCCTATAATAATGTTCAATTAATCTACTTGCAACAATACCAACAACACCTTTATGCCAATGTTCTCTAAAAACAACAGTTGATTTACTAGATAAGGCATTATTACTATTTTCAAGGATATGCAAGGCTTCTTCGGTAGTTTGCAAATCGGCTTCTTTTCTATCGGTATTATCAGTATGCAAAAGTTTGGCAATATTGATTGCTGTTTCAACATCTTGTTCTATAAATAGTTGCACAGCTTTTTTTGCATCATCCATTCTACCAGCAGCATTAATTCGTGGAGCAATCACAAACACTACATTTGAAATTGTCATTTTATGTTGAATTGCTGCCAACTGCATCAAAGCTTTAATTCCAACACATGGTTCATGATTAATTTTTTGAAGTCCGTAAAATGCCAATACCCTATTCTCATCGATTATAGGAACAATATCAGCAGCAATTGCTGTGGCTACAAGATCTAAATACTTTAAATAAGAGTCAGAAGGCAAATTCAACTTTTCTGCTAAAGCTTGCATTAATTTAAAACCTACACCACAACCACATAATTCTTTAAAAGGATATGCACAATCATTTTGTTTTGGATTCAGAAGTGCAACAGCATTTGGCAATATTTCATCGGGCATATGATGATCGCAAATGATGAAATCAATACCTAAAGATTTTGCATAATCAATAAGTTCAACACTTTTAGTTCCACAATCTAATGAAACAATAAGGGTAAAATTGTTTTGATGTGCAAAGTCAATACCTAATTTACTAATTCCATAGCCTTCTTTGTATCGATGGGGTATGTAATAATCTACACTAGCATGTATTTTTTGAATAAACTGATAGAAAGTAGCAACACTAGTTGTTCCATCTACATCATAGTCGCCATAAACCAAAATTTTTTCATTATTTACAAAAGCAAGTTGCAATCTTTCAACTGCTAAATGCATATCTTTCATTAACCAAGGACTATGAAGCTGACTAAGATTTGGTCGAAAAAAGTTTTTTGATTCATCAAAAGATAGTATACCTCTCTGAGCTAAAATGCAACAAATTGTTTTACTAATTTTTAAATCATTAAACAGTGCGTTAGCAAGCTCTATGTTATTTGGTAATAAATTCCAACGTTTTTGCATGCTAGTATTTTCTAATAGTTGTAAAGCTAATCATTTCCTCTAATGCGTCTCTTACAGGGCTTGAAGGATATTGCAATAAAATATCCAAAGCTTTTTGTTTAAATTGAAGCATACAATTTTCGGCATATTCAATGCCACCTTGTTTTTTAACAATTTGTATTACTTTTTCTACTTTTTCTTTATTTCTGTTATGATTTTTAACAGTGTTTATGATGAATGATTTATCAGTACTACTACAATTATTTAAGGTATAAATTAAGGGCAATGTTAGTTTTTTTTCTTTGATATCATTACCTGTGGGTTTACCAACATTAGCATCTCCATAATCAAACAAATCATCTTTAATTTGAAATGCCATTCCTGTGTACTCTCCAAAAAGTTTTAAGTTATTGATATCAGTTTGATTATTAAAGGTAGAACAAGCCCCTGCAGCACAAGCAGACGCCAATAAAGATGCAGTTTTACCCTTAATTATATTGTAATAAACATCTTCGTTTAAGTTTAGGTTTCTTGATTTTTCTTGTTGCAACAACTCTCCCTCACTCATTTCTTTTACTGCTGTAGAAAGTATTTCTAATACATCATAATCTTTATTATCGAGTGATAAAAGCAAGCCTTTAGAAAGTAAATAGTCTCCTACTAAAACAGCTACTTTATTTTTCCATAAAGCATTTATCGAAAAAAAACTTCTACGTTCCATAGCATCATCTACCACATCATCATGCACTAAAGTTGCAGTGTGCAATAACTCTACGAGTGATGCAGCACGGTATGTTTTAGCCGTAATTTCACCTCCCAATTTTGCACATAGTAAAACAAAACGAGGTCGCATTTGCTTTCCTTTTCGTTTAACTATATAGTGCATTATTTTATCTAAAAGTGAAACTTTACTTTGTAAGGCTTTTCTAAACTCAGATTCAAACACATCTAGTTCTTTTTCTAAAATTTTTCCTGCAAGTATCATTTAAATAAAAAGTTTCGCAATATAGACTTTAAAACCTGAATATTAAATTTTTGTAATAAATGAGGTTTTTTTTGTTTTTTATTAAAATTTTAAGGTTATTTGCAAGTGAAAGCCCCTATAAAAATATTTTTGTAAAAGTTTTATTAAATTTAAATTGTAACCATGACATCAAAAAAGAATCTTTTTGCAGCATTTGTAACACTAGTTTGTGTGCAATTTGCTAATGCACAATCCACAAATTGGGGTTGGGATTGGAAGGACAGCTCGAAAGTAGCTGTAAAAAATTTACCTCAACACAGTGAGTTTATAAACAATGCATTTCCTTATCCAGCTCGCCCAAGAGACAAATGGGAATTAGGAGTTGGCTTAGGTACAGTAGCACAAGTAAATGATACAAAAACTAGTGAATTAGGTTTAGCATTAAACTTAACTGCTAGAAAATCTTTAAGCCACGTTTTTGCTATTCGTCCATACGTTTCATTTTACAAAACTTCTGGTAAAGGAGATCCTGCTGGTACACCACCATTAAATGGTAATGCTACAAGAAACGACTTTAGAAACACTACCATTCACTTTGGTGCTGATGCGATTGTTTCTTTAAATACAGTTCGTTCTTATAAAGGTAATCCAAAATCAAATATTTATTTTTTAATTGGGCCTGCATTAATTGCATCAACAACTGAAAGAAAAAATAATACTACTGGTAATTTTGAAACTTTCTATGTACCTGGCGATGGCAACTTAATTACAACTTTTGGTGATAAAAATGCACAAGGTATTGGTAAAACTACTTTAGGTGCTGGATTAAACGTTGGTGGTGGAATTGCTTTTAAAGTAAATGATAATTTCAATTTAGGTCTTGAATTAAAAAGTACGCTAACCAATAATGATTTTTATGATGCATTTACTTCTAACATAAGTAACTCATTCGACCACTTCAATGCAATGTTTGTTAAAGCTAACTTTAACTTAGGCAATAGTGCTAAAAGAGTTCAACCATTATGGTGGATTAATCCAAACAATTATGTGTACAACGAGTTAAATGCTCCTCAACACATGAAAATGAAAAAACCAGTATTAGACGATGCTGATGGAGATGGTGTTGCTGATCAATTTGATTTAGAGCCAAATACTCCAGCTGGTGCTAGTGTTGATGCTCATGGTAGAGCAATTGATACTGACGGTGATGGTATCCCTGATTTTAAAGATAAAGAAAGACTAACTCAACAACGTTGCTTCCCAGTAAACAATGAAGGAGTTGGTACTTGCCCTCCAGATGCTTGTTGCACAGAAAGTAAAGAAAAAATTAGTGAATTACAAAAGCTAATTGAATCTGGAAAATTTGTTACAACTGGTGGAGCTGAATGTACCATTACTAGCTTACCAAGCATTAGCTTTAAATCTGGTGGTGCAAAATTAAACAGAGAAAGCATGAGCTTATTAGATGCTGTTGCTGTACAAATGCGTAACAACCCAGGTTGTAAAGTAAAAGTTTTAGGACATCCTGAAGCTAACAAATCTTCTCAACAAAAAGCTTATGATAGAGTTGAAGCAATCATTAAATATTTAGTTGAAAAACAAGGTATTGCTGAAAGCCGTTTCATCTTTGCTTATGAAGGTGGAAGTGGAGATTCAAATACTGTTGATTTAATGGGAACTACAGAAGAAGGTCCAAATACTGTACCTGCTCCTCACCCACAATTAAAAGGAAAACAAAACTATTAATAGTATAATTTCTCGAAATAAAGCAAAAGTCTCAGAGGGTACTCTGAGACTTTTGCTTTTAATTAACTTATGATTTATAGTTCTTAAAATTAAATTGCATTAATTTGTAGTTAAACATTATTTTTGCACACTTTTATGAAGAGAGGATTACTTTATTTTTGTTGTTTAATTTTATTATCATCTTGCTTTTTTAGGAAATCTGAATTTAAAAGAGAAAAAAGCAAAAAATTTAATCAAGTTTTTAAGAGTACTGATAATGAATACAGGTATAAAATGGCAGAGCAATTTTATGCCACAAAAAAATATAGTTATGCTTTGCAGTTATTTGAAGACTTGTTTCCTTATGTAAAAGGAACTGATAGATACGAGGATTTATATTATAAAGCAGCCTACTGTTATTATTATACAAAAGATTATTTAAATGCCGAAAATTTTTTCAAATCTTTTGTAGAAACATTTCCATCAAGCAAAAGAGCTGAAGAGTGTGATTATATGAGAGCATATTGTTATTATAAGCAGTCACCAAAAGTTGAACTAGATCAAACAGCAACCACAAAAGCAATGGTATTAATGCAATCATATCTTAATACACATCCTGGTTCACCACGAAGTAAAGAAGCAAATGCAATAATAGATTTGTGTAGAGAAAAAATTGAAGCTAAAGAATTTAAATCTGCTGAACTATACTACAATCTTGGATTTTATAGAGCATCAGCCATTGCATTTAACTCGGTTTCAGAAAATTTTCCTGATAGTAAAAAAGCTGATGAATACAAACTTCTTATCATAAAATCTTATTACAATTTTGCAGAACAAAGCATTGAAACAAAACAAGAAGAAAGATTCACAAAAGTTTTAACAGAATGTACTGATTTTATTGAAAGATTTAATGACAGTAAATTAATAGAACAAGTATTAAAATATAAAACACAAGCATTAAATAATATTAAAAAACTAAAAGATAATGAGCAAATTAAGAAGGCAAATTAATGCCAATACACCAAGTGTAGTTGAAACTAAAAATTTGGCTGATATAAAAGCTGTAACTGGTAATTTGTACGAATCTATTGCCATTATTGCTAGAAGAGCGAATCAGATAAATGTAACTTTAAAAGAAGAGTTGCATAATAAACTAGAAGAATTTGCAAGCCATACAGATAGTTTAGAAGAAATTCATGAAAATAAAGAGCAAATTGAAATTTCAAGAGCCTACGAACGTATGCCAAATCCTGCAATTATGGCTACTAAAGAGTTTGATGAAAACAAAATTTACTATCGTAAAAATTTAGAAACCGATTTATTTAGATAACCTAATTATAAATTCTTAAAACGACAGTTTAGAAACTGTCGTTTTTTATTTTTAAATATGCTTGCAAACAAAAAAATACTTATTGGAATTTCAGCTAGTATCGCTGCATACAAAACTATTTTATTAGTTAGGTTGTTGGTGAAACAAAAAGCTATTGTTAAAGTTGTAATGACCCCACAAAGTAAAAACTTTGTTTCGCCTTTAGTTTTAAGTACTTTAAGTAAAAATAATGTAGCCATTGAGCTTTCAGACGAGCATACTTGGGCTAATCATGTGCAACTTGGCAGATGGGCTGATGTTTTTATTATAGCCCCTTTAAGCTGCAATTCACTAGCTAAAATGGCAAATGGCTTGTGCGATAATTTATTACTAGCAGTTTACCTATCAGCAACTTGTCCTGTAGTAGTTGCCCCTGCCATGGATGAAGATATGTGGCATCATCCAACAACTAAAATTAATCTTCAAAAATTAGAAAGCTTTGGTAATAAAGTTATCAAAGTAAATAATGGTGAACTTGCTAGTGGACTTTTTGGTGAAGGTAGAATGGCTGAACCAGAAGAAATTATTGAATTTATTCAATCAGAAATTTTTAGAAATATACTATTTAAAAATAAAAAAGTATTAATTACTGCAGGCCCTACTTATGAAGCTATTGACCCTGTAAGATTTATAGGAAACCATTCATCGGGTAAAATGGGCTTTGCTATTGCAAATGCTTTTTATGAAGCAGGTGCTGATGTAACTATTATTTGTGGACCTACTCACCAAAAAACTAAATACAAACAAATAATTACTAAACCTGTAACCTCTAGCAATGAAATGTTTGAAGCTACAACATCAATTGCAGCTGATTTTGATATAATAATTATGAGTGCTGCTGTTGCTGATTATACCCCAGTTGAAATTGCAACTCAGAAGATAAAAAAACAAGATGATAAATTTGTAATACAACTTACTAAAACTAAAGATATTCTTAAATTTTTAGGTGATCATAAAAAAACTAATCAACTTTTAATTGGCTTTGCTTTAGAAACTAATGATGAACTCGACTATGCAAAAAGTAAACTAAAAAACAAAAATGCTGACGCTATAATTTTAAATTCTTTCAATAAAAATAATCCGGTATTTGGAAACGATAAAAATCAAATTTCTATTTTGAGAAAAGACGGAGAAATAGTTAATTTTGAAACAAAATCTAAAGATGAAGTAGCATTAGATATTGTGAACTATCTAAACAATTCGTTCTTTACTGAAAATTTATAATTAAATTCTATTTTTAACATGCTTGTTCTTATCCATAAAAAAATATGTGCTTTTTTCATAATTTGTATTTCTATATGTGTTACTAATAGTAAAGCACAAGAATTGAATGCAAAAGTTACAGTAAATGCTCAAAGAATTAACACCACAGTTGACAGAAAAATATTTACTACATTACAAACACAACTTACAAATTTTCTTAACACAAGAAAATGGAGTGGTGATGTGTTTAAACAAAACGAAAAAATTGAATGTCAGTTTTTACTAAATCTAGAAAGTGTTACTGACCAGTTTTTTTACAAAGGGCAGCTTATTGTTCAATCTGCACGCCCAGTTTACAATAGCACTTATCAAGCTGCTTTGGTAAATTTTCAAGACGCTGATATTGTATTTAAATATGTGGAGTTTCAGCCCATGGAATTTAATGAAAACAGAATTCAAGGAAGCGACCCCATGGTTGGTAATTTAACAGCAGTATTTGCATTTTATGCCAATTTAATTATGGGCTTAAACTACGATAGTTTTGCTCCAAAAGGTGGGGAAAAATTTTATCAAAAAGCATTGAATATTGTAAACAATGCACCCGAAGGCCAAGGTATTACAGGATGGAGAGTTTTTGATGGTTTAAGAAATAGATATTGGCTTAGTGAAAACTTAAGCAATAGTAGAAACAATATTTTACATGATGTTATTTATGCATATTATAGAAGTGGTTTAGATAAAATGGTTGATAACGAAAAAGAAGCTCGTAGCAATATTTTACAATGTCTTAATCAATTAAAAGCTTTTAATACTGAAAATCCTAACAGCATGTTTGTACAGTTTTTTATGCAAACTAAAGCCCAAGAATTAATTGGTTTTTTTAAAAAAGCAACACCTGAAGATCAAAAACAAGCTAAAACTATTTTAAGTGCTTTAGATGCTCAAAATGCAGGTATGTATAACGAAGAAATCAAATAAATATTGATGCTTTTAAAAAAATATTCAACCATTATTTTTTGTTTTTTACTTTGGGCTTGTAATAACAAAGACAACAAAATTCCTATAAATACTATGAAAAAAATAGTATGGGACTTACAAGTTGCTAATGAATTTGTACTAGAACAAAAAATTAAAGATTCATCGATTAACGTAACAAAAAAAATTGATTCAATTTTTAATACCATTATGTTTACATATGGTTACGACAAAAAAACTTTTCTAGAAAATTATAAACTTATTGAGCAAAACCCAATAAAACTAGCTGAATTACTAGATAGTACTTCTAGCTATGGCACTAAAAAAAGAGATACCATAGTTAATCATATTCCAACACCCATAACTACGCCAAAAAAATAATTCATGAACAAAGTATTTTTAAATGCAAGCGAAGCAATTTTTGACATTAAGGATGGAGATACACTTATGCTTGGAGGTTTTGGGTTAAACGGAATTCCTGAAAATTGCATAGCAGCATTGGTGCAAAAAGGAACCAAACAGCTTACCTGTATATCTAATAACGCTGGTGTAGACGATTTTGGATTAGGCTTACTATTACACACTAAGCAAATAAAAAAAATGATGAGTAGTTATGTTGGCGAAAATGCAGAATTTGAAAGGCAATTGCTAAGTGGTGAACTAGAGGTTGATTTAATTCCACAAGGTACATTAGCTACACGAATACAAATGGCTGGAATGGGAATTCCTGCATTTTTTACACCTGCTGGCTATGGAACTGAAGTTGCACATGGTAAAGAGGTAAGAGAATTTAATGGCAAAATGCATCTTATGGAATTTGCCTTACATGCCAATTTTGCCTTAGTAAAAGCATGGAAAGGTGATACTTTGGGTAATTTAGTATTTAAAGGCAGTACTCGAAATTTTAGTACAAGTATGGCTAAAGCTGGGAATATAACAATTGCTGAAGTTGAACATTTAGTGCAACCTGGCGAAATAAATCCTGAAGAAGTAGATGTTGCTGGTGTTTATGTGCACAGAATTTTTGAAGGAAAAAATTATGAGAAAAGAATTGAACGCAAAACCATACAAATTATTAAGTAAATGATAAGCAAGCTACGTTTTATCGGCATCAGTATATTTATATTATTTGCTATTGTAACTTTAATTGGCTTAACATTTCCTTCTAGTGTGATTGTTTCGCGAGCAGTAAATATTCCATCCAATAAAAATGTTATAACACCATTTACACACAATTTAAACAATTGGAGTAAATGGATTAAAGGTGCCAACACTTTACATATTAATAGCTTGTTTACAGCTCAACTTAATAACACTTCTATTTTAATTACTAACAAAACAGATAGTAACATTATTAGTGTATGGAAAGATAGTAAAGGCAAAACCCAAACATCTACTATAAATTTGTATCAACAAAATGATATAACCATAGTTCAATGGCAGTTTGAAGAAAAATTTAAGTGGTATCCATGGCAAAGATTAAGTAGTATGTTTAACGAAAAAATGCTTGGCCCTGTAATGGAAGAAAGTTTGGATTCGTTAAAAGCAAAAGTTATACGTTTTGAATTATGAGTTATGGATTATGAATTATGGTTTTAGAGATACCAAAAAATTGAAATAACATATTAGAAACATCAAATCAAAAATCAAAAAATAAAAA
>JBMLOR010000140.1:27602-31850 GCA_049242865.1 Chitinophagaceae bacterium
CAAAAAATTGAAATAACATATTAGAAACATCAAATCAAAAATCAAAAAATAAAAAATATTAAATATTCTTCCCCATGTCTCAAGAAAATAAAAAACCAGTAATAGGATTTAGTTGTGGCGACCTTAATGGTATAGGTTTAGAAATAATAATAAAATCTTTGAGCAACAATGAAATTTTTGAGATTTTTACACCTATTGTTTTTGCAAATAGCAAAAGTTTAAATTTTTATAGAAGAATATTACCAGAAACAAACTTAAGCTACAATAACATAAAAGATTTTTCAAAAATTAGCACCAAGCAAATAAACGTATTTACTTGCTGGGAAGAAGAAGTACAAATAACACCTGGTGTGTTAAATGAAATTGGTGGTAAATATGCTTTACTATCGTTGCAAGCTGCCACACAAGCATTAAAAGACAAACAGATAGATGCTTTGGTTACAGCTCCTATTCATAAAAAAAACATTCAAAGCAGTGACTTTAATTATAGTGGTCATACACCTTACTTACAAGATGTATTTAAGGCTAATGATGTTTTGATGTTTATGTTGGCCAATAATTTAAAAGTAGGGGTTGTTACAGAACACATACCTGTTGCAAAAGTTGCTGAGAGCATAACTAAAGAAGCCATAGTTAGTAAACTAAACATAATGAACCAAAGTTTAAAACAAGACTTTGGAATTGAAAAACCAAAAATTGCTGTATTAGGCTTAAACCCTCATGCAGGTGATGAAGGATTAATTGGTAAAGAAGAAGAAAACATAATTAAACCTGCAATTAAAGAAGCCAAGAACAATGTTTTAGCATTTGGACCCTATAGTGCTGATGCATTTTTTGCTAGGGCAAGCTATGAAAAATTTGATGGTGTTTTGGCCATGTATCATGATCAGGGATTGGTACCATTTAAGTCATTAGCAATAGGTGAAGGAGTAAATTTTACTGCAGGTTTACAAGCAGTTCGTACAAGCCCTGATCATGGGACTGCATTTGATATTGCAGGTAAAGGTATTGCAAACCATTACTCTTTTTTAGAAGCAATTTATACAGCAATTGATATAGTAAGAATAAAAAATGGATACGTACAAAACAGGTTGAATCCACTAAAGAAAATTAGTGCTAAAATGTTTGCCAATAGCAAAGACGAATAGTTATTGCTCTTTAATTTGTAAGTATTGCTGTAAGTCTTTTACATATTGCTCAAATGCAGTTACGCCTTTTGCTGTAATGTTGAGGGTGGTTAAAGGATAATTATCCTTAAATTCTTTTTTTACATCTATATATCCAATTTCCTTGAGTTTTTGAACTTGAACACTCAAATTACCAGCAGTTGCATTAGTTTTTTCTTTTATAAAAGTAAACTCTGCTTCTTTAACACTTATCAATAAACTCATTATAGATAAGCGAAGTTGTGAATGTAATATAGGATCAAGTTCTTTAAACATTTTTGTTACTTAAGTTGGTTTAGCAAGGCAATCCTTTTTTGTATCTTTTTCTTAAAATTAACCCTGGAATTAGCCAATTAATTATGCCTGCCAGTCCATTAAACAACATATCATATTTTACCTCAGTAAAAAGAGAAGCAATAAAAAAAACATAACACAATATTGCACCATACAACATAGGCTTAAACTTTTTAATTAGGCCAGTAACCAAAGTAGGAAAAGCATATAAAAGAATAAGTAAAGAACTTAAACTGTAGGCTATGGGATTGTAATGTTTTATGACTCCTGTTTTAATATCTTTCTCTAATAGTTCAATTCCTACTTGATCAAAAATATTGTTTGTAGCGTATGGTACAATATTGCCATAAGCTATGATGCCAAAAACCGAAATACCATAAACCATCCAAACTGCATTTAATGCATCTTGTGTATGAGTTTTTACTTTAACCTCTTTACCTTCTTTAATTGAAAGAAAAACCTGAGGAATAATTGCTAACAACGTAAGCAACCATACATCAAAGTTGCCAGTATTAATTTTATATTGATACTTTAAAAAACTAAATAAGCCACAAAAACCTACAACCGCCCCCCACATTATAGCACTTGTACCTCGCTCATGAAAATTACCTTTAGCCTTTTGTATCATCGAGGCTATTAACTCTAAGCTTTCTTTTTCTGTTAGTGTTTTTTCTTGACTCATTTTTTTAAATTAAAACTTGCAAAATTAGTTAGCGGTTTTAAACTTTTTCCGAAGCAAATATCCTGGAATTATCCAAGTAGTTACCATAGCTAAAGCAAGTAACAAAAGTAATTCAAGCGATGACACAAATGTGCCAACAATTGCAATTATCCAACAACAAATTGCCCCAATTTTTAATGGATTAAATTTCATAATTACACCACATAAAAAAGTAGGTATGCCATACATTACAAATATTATTGGGTAAGCTAAATTCCATGCATTTGCTTTTGAAATAACAAAAGATATAAGCGTCATACTTATCCCAAAAACAATCCAACTATATTTTATCAACTCATCTGTATAGGTTGAGGCCAATGAGTTTTTTTCTAGCTTTGCTAAAAATATGAATTGATAAATACTAGCTCCTATTGTACTAAACCAAACCCACTCGGGATGAGTAATAACATCAATTTTAAACTTAACAACAACATACTGAAACAATGCACACCCAAACACAACCCAACCCCAAAGCAGGTACAAAAAACTATTATCGGCAAATTTATTTTGTGCCTTGTTTATCATGCCTTGGATAAGCTGAAGGCTTTCGTGCGGGTTAAACTCTTTTTCCATATAAATTAATTTGTAGGCTTAAATGTATATATCACCCTTAAAGCATTATCATCTGCTTTAATAATGCCTTTTTTAAATTCGTACCAACCATCGTCTGAGCCTCCTTGCCCTTGATTGGTATGTACAAACATACTACCATCTTTATAATAAAATCCATCAACCACAACACTATGCCCAAAGTTTTTTAAATTACTAAAATGCAAAAATACTGGGCGTTTGTTGGTGATTTCGGTATAAATAATTTGCTCTAATTTTCCTAAAGTATAAGGACCAAAATTTTTCCAACTTAAATACCTACTACAACTTACTGCATAATGCTGTTCAAACAAACTACTAGGAGCTAGTTTATTCATATATCTATCTGTACCAAAATCTTTTTGTACAGCACAAGCGGCATAAAAATTATATAACGCCATTTGTTTTTTTATTTCTGTTGGTGTTGCAGTATCTATAGTTGCAGTAAAATTATTTAGGTTAAATGTTACACTATCTAACACTCGATTTATTATAAATCCTTTACGAGATGTATAACTAGATTTTCCTTTTGGTTGTAGTTTGTGATAAAAAGCTATTTGTGCCAAAGCTGTACTCCAACAACCTGTTCTTAAACTATCGGGTGTACAGTTTTGAAAGCCACCCATTTGTTGCCAATTGGTGTTTAACAAATAGCTATTGGCATTGGTGTATTTTTCTTTATTAGGAAAGAAAAATACAGCTGTGCAGCAAATGCTATAAACAATTATGGCACACAATAAAACAGATATAGTAATTTTTTTTAGCATAAAGGTTTAAATACTCTATAAGGGCCAAATGCCCTTATAGAGTTAGCGTATTATTTTAATTACAACTTTTCATTTGCCCTTCTAAAATTTCTTTACCCCAAAATGGATGCAATTGACTTGCAGGTTTAAATGCTGCAAATAACTCATTAGCTTTATCTGCAATTGCTTTGGCAACTTTGCAACCTCCACCAAAATTTTCTGGTGTATTTTTTTTGCTTATTGCCTCAAGCATGTATGGTCGTGGATTAGTGGCATCTGCAGCTTTTGCTTTTGCAATATACTCAGTACTAGCTTGTCCATATTGCATCCAACGCTCCATAGGATTTACTAGCATTTTTGCTGTAGCTATCATGCTTTTTACACACCAAATTTCACTGTTATTAGCTTCTATAGCTTCAGCTTTTGCTAAAATTGCGGCTGCTTCATCTGCAATTTTATCTATTGCTTCGCCTTTATTTTGCATGGCTTTATTGGTTTTAATAAGTGCAGCATAATAAAAAGGCAACCACTGTGTTTTTTCGGCATCGCCAATACGTTCAAATTTTGCTCCAATAGCATCTAATTCTTCAGGAGTTTTTGCTGCACCATATTGTTGTAAAGTTGCACCCATTGCACCATAATATTTTTCGCTTTGTGCAAATGTTGAAAATGTTGTAGCCACTGCTACTGCTAAGATGATAATTGTTTTTTTCATGATTTATTTTTTATTTTA
>JBMLOR010000140.1:31950-36863 GCA_049242865.1 Chitinophagaceae bacterium
AATTATGAATTATGAATTGAGAGTTGAGAGTTGAATATTTAAGGTTAAATATTGAAGCTTATTTAATGGCTTATTACAATTGACTAATAAACAATTACTCTGCTTCTAGTTTCAATTTTTTAAACTCCTCCTCAGCACTAAATAATTTACTGTTAGAGTATGCATCTAAATAATTGAAAGCTAAGCCAATTCCCCAACCAAGTAAAGTCCAAATAGGCCAAAAATATCTTCCATAACTACTAAAAAACCAAGTAGCAATTAAAAATAAATTTACTACAATGTACACTAGTAAATGTTGCTTAAAGCCTGCTCTTTTTTTAGCTTTTTCCCAAAGAAATTTGTCTTGCTCTGATAAATGATTTGTTTGCATGATTTTGATTTTTTTATTTATTGAATTGATAATACTTTTTTACTATTTAATTTTTAGATAACTAAAGAATATTGATAAATTACTACAAATTATTATTAATGGCATCTTGAGTTCTATCAACACCCCAATTTATAAAGCATCCTAAGAAAAAGAATTGTGGTGCTGGAGGGTTTATTTCTTTTTTAACACTACCGTTAAAGTTATAATTGTATCCAAATACTTGTCGCTGATTTAATGCATTACTCACACTAGCTACCAATACTATAAATGTTTTTGCTTTAGGCTTTCCTAAGTTAGGGAGATAGTTTAAACTAAAACTTAAGCTTTGGAAAGGAATTGTTCTACCCTCATCATTAATATAAGTATTACCTGTTGTTGGGTTTGTAAGTATGTTGTAATAAGGCCTTCCTGTAGCATAGGTATAGGTGAAATTAAATCCAGTTTTCCATTTAGTTACAAATCTTTTTGCTACAAAATTTGCAGTATGCACAGCAGCAAAACTTGGCGTCATTTGCCTAGGAAAATTTAAAAAATCTCTTTTTGTATTTAAATAACTGTAACTAATCCAATAATCAAGATTTCGTATTGTTTTTTTATCTCTCCAAAACAATTCAAATCCTTGTGCAAAGCCATTTCCATTATTGTTATAAACTGGAACAGACTTCACCAGCTGAGTATATTTTTTGTAAAATGCTTCAACTCTAAAAGTTTGCTCATTGGTAATTTTTGAATAGTTAATTAGGTAATGGGTAGCTTTAGTATAATCTAAATTATTATTGGCAGCCTGCAACCACAAGTTTTCAGGTTTTTGATAAAAATCGCCATACGAAATACTCATTTGTGCATTTTTTCCAGTTTTATATGCAAGGCTTAAACGTGGGGCAATATTCCATTTATTAATGATGCTGCTATATTCAGTTCTTGCACCAACTTTAGCAGCCAAGCCATTTGTAATGGTTAAATCAGCTTCACCAAACATGCTTGTTAAATGATCTATTTGCTTTGTATTTACTCTTGTAACAAATAAGTTAGTAAAATAAGAATTTACATTATTATACCAATATTCCCCACCAAAGCGAATTACACTTAAACCACTCAATTTTTTTTCTAATACTGTTCTAAATTGTGTTGTAATACTTGTGTTATCGAGGTTAAAATTTGTATTGTCGATGTACGATAAGCCTGTAACTTTTGGATTATTGTTTTGGTCTTGAATTTGTAATCCTAAAACATCTTTATTTAAGGCAAAACTTGCTGCTACATTAAGTTTCCAACCATTTCCAATATTTTCTCTATAGTTAATATTGTTGTACCAATTACTGCTATTAACGCCAAACGAATTTTTTAGTAAAGGGTCGTTAATATTTGGATTTCTTAAACCTAATTGATTTGTTGTAAAGCTGCTATAGATTTTAAACATTCCACCTTTTTTGGTTTTAAATCTAAAATTAGTTTCTAAGTTATGAAAGGCAGGAGCATTAAAATAATCAGGGGTTTGTTTTACTAATTTAAAATATGGCTCAACATTAGTGTAGCCATAAGTAATGCCATAGCTACTTTTTTTGTTTTTTGCTAAATGCTGAAAACCACCACCTAAAAACAAAGGAGAAATGGAAACATCAACTTGGCTTCTTTCGGGCAAATCAATACTTTCTAAAATTAAAGCACTACTAAGTGCTTGGCCATATAAAGCACTATAACCACCTGTGCTAAAAACAGTTCCTTTAAATAAAAATGGAGAAAACCTACCACGTGTAGCAATATCTTGAGCACCACTAAAAAATGGATTATTTACATAAGTGCCATCAATAAATTGCTTTGTTTCGTAGCCTGCACCACCACGAACAAACAAACCTTCTTGCTCCCCTACTTGCTGAGCACCTGGCAAAGTACGAGCTGCACTAGTAATATCAGCATTTGCATTGGCAGTGGTTACAATATCTAAAGTTGATAAAACCGTGGCAGCTCTTTTTTTATCGCTTGCTGCAAAACTACCAGCACTTACAACTACAGCTTTAAGTTCGCTAACTTCTTCTTTAAGTCTAAAGTTATATATAATTGGAGCCTTATCAATATCAATTGTAATTGTAATTGGTGTAAAATCTGTTGCTTTTGCTTCTAACTCAAACTTGCCTTTTTCAGTGGTTGTAAATGAGTAATTACCAGCAGTATCGCTTACAGCACCATCATAGCTATTTTTTAAAGTTATCACTGCTCCTTTTAAATTTTTACCTTTTGTGGTTTTAATGCTTCCACTTATTTTAACCTGTGCAAAGGCTATAGTAGAAAAAAATAACAAGCTAAGAGCCACAAAGATTTTCATGATTTTTTGATTTTGCTTCATGTTTATTTCCCTTACAGATTTTTTGTTTTGTTTTTATGTGCAACTGAAATGATTATTTTTCAATTGCCGAGGCAAACATAGACTAGTTTATTTTATAAACCAAATTATTTTATAAATTTTTTTATGCCAGCTTCAAGAACAAGTTAAATTAAAGATATCCTAAAAAAAGTTGAAGTCCTTTTTTCTTATACTCATCAAAATGGTAAGAAATATTTTGTGTGTAGTAGGTATTTAAATTGTAGTATTTACAAGGATTTTGATTTATAACGGCACTTAAATGTTTAAACCCTAAGCCATTTGCAGCATTAAAATCATCGATAAAACTATCAGCAACTTTTTTGTTAGCAACCCATGCTGCAAAAACAAAAGGAAGGTTACAAAAATTTATCCAAGCTTCGGCCAAATCAGTTATAAACTCAAATTTAGGAAGCAATTCTAGTGCCCTATCGCCAATTACTACAGCTGCTGTTGTGTTACTTATATCGTTTATAAAATTCTCTGTTGCAGGCACAAAATTTACTTGCTGTTTAAAATAATGTTGCATAAGCACCTTTGTTAAGGCTACTGAAGTTCTGCTTTGATAATCTAAAACAATTGTTGTAACCTCATGTAAAGGCACTTTGCTAAAAATAGCTACACTAGCTACAGATTGAGTAGCACCAATGCAATAATCACTGATTATAAAATGATCATCCATTTTTGGAATTATGGCAACAGGAACTAATCCTATGTCAATTTTATTGGTGAGTAATAATTTGGCAATATTGGCAGGATAATCTTGAATTAATTGAATGTGACTAGCAATTGGTTGCTGCTGCAAGCCATACAACAATGGTTTAGTGTTTAAATAATTTACAGCACCAATTTTATACATACTTTGATAATAAACTACAAAGGTATTGTTACAGATTTATTTGTTTAGAAAAGAAAAAAAATACCAGAAAAGCCCCTACTAATTTGAGATAAAACTCTTTTTAAAGTGATATAGGTTTTCACTATTTAAAAGCTAATCTTAGTTCAGTTTAGAATTTGATAAAGAATAATATTCAATGAAATATTTTTTATATAACACAAGAATTATAGAAATTTGATATTGAATTAAACATTAACATACAACATTGCAACTATGATAAAGCAAATTACAAAAGCTATTGAACACTTAATTTATCCAAATTTATGTGAGTGTTGTGGAACTGATGTATTAAATAATTCATCACTTTGCAGCCAATGTAACTCATTATTACCATTCACAAATTATGCATTTAACAATGAAAATCCAATTGCAAAAATTTTTTATGGGAGAGTTAAAATTGAAAATGCTATGAGCTTGTTGTATTTTACAAAAGACTCGATAGTACAGCACTTAATTACACAGCTTAAGTACAAAAACAATCAAGCAGTTGGGATTTATTTAGGTGAACTTTTAGGTTACAGCCTTGAAAAAAATGAAAATTTTAAATCAATAAATGGCATAATTCCTCTTCCATTAAATGACAAAAAACAATTTTTAAGAGGTTATAATCAAGCAGCATTAATTGCTGAAGGAATTGAAAATATTACAAAAGTTCCGGTATGGAATAATGTAGTTGAACGCATAAAAAACACGTCGACCCAAACCCATGAAAACAGAATAAATCGATGGCAGCATATGGAAGATGTTTTTGAACTAATTAGCCCCGAAATAATAGAAAACAAACACGTTTTATTAGTGGATGATGTTATTACTACAGGAGCAACACTAGAATCTTGTAGCTATACCTTACTGCAACAAAAAAACTGCAAAGTGAGTATTGCTAGTGTAGCACAAACTTTCTAAAAAACAACCTTTCTTTTACTAGTAGGGCAATCAACAATCTTTAATCAAAAAAACATTTGCTATTTCTTTTTCTTTCTTAGTCTTTGCCACCATTTAGTTCGTGCAACAATTGCTTCAGTATTTTCTGTACATTTATGTTGTGCATCTAAAACAGCAATGTACGTCATGTTTAAAATACTTCTTACAGTGCTACCCAATTGTAATACATGTACAGGTTTTTGCATACCTAATAAAATTGGGCCAATAGCTTCACAATCGCCAATTTCTTTAAGTAAGTTGTAAGCTACGTTGCCTGCAGCTAAATTTGGGAAAATAAGAACGTTTACATTTTCGTTAACCAAAGAACTAAATGGATAATTATCTTTTAAAATTTCTTTATTAAA
>JBMLOR010000141.1:0-7110 GCA_049242865.1 Chitinophagaceae bacterium
CCTTTATCTTCTCTATCCTTCAACTCTTTAATCTTATCTAAAGCACCTGCTACAACATCGCACATAATGGTGTATAAAGCACCTGCTTTTTGATTTTCGTAGATATATTCTAACGCCAAGTTTTCGTTGGCAATTACCATTTGTGGGATGTTGGGGTTTACTTTATTAATACCTTGTTGCAGCAAACTAATAATTTCATCGGCACTTCTGCCACGTAAATTTTTATCGCAACGAATAATAATTTCATCAAAATATTGTGCCGAAATTTCGCCCAATTCTCTAATATCATCATCACGCCTGTCGCCTGTTCCACTTATTACACCTACTTTATGTTTATAATCAAGCTTGCTTACAAAATCGCCCAAAAGTCTTAATCCGTGTGGGTTGTGAGCAAAATCGGCTAAGAAACTAAAGTTTTTAAAATGGAAAAAGTTTAGTCTTCCTGGCGTTGTATTACTACCTGCACTAAAGGTTTGCAAACCTGTTTTAATATCATCGATACTTATAGTTTTAAATAAATAAGACGATAAAACCGCTGGCAAACAATTTGCTACATTGTGTACAGCTTTGCCTTCAAAAGTTAGTGGAATATCTTTTACATGTGCCACACGTATTTTCCATGTACCTTTTAAAATACTTACATATCCATTTTCGTACACACTTGCTAAGCCACCTGCTTTGCAATGTTCTTGTATACGTGGATTATTTTCATCCATACTAAAGAGAGCTACGTTGCATTTTAAGTCGCTTTTCATTTGATACACCAAATCATCATCTGCATTTAAAACAGCGTATCCATGAGGAAAAACAGTTTCAGGTACTACTGCTTTAACTTTAGCCATTTGCTCAATGGTATTAATACCACCAAGCCCCATGTGATCTGCAGCTACATTAGTAACTACACCAACATCACATTTATCAAAACTTAATCCTGCTTTTAAAATTCCACCTCTTGCACATTCTAAAACTGCAAAATCAACAGTTGGGTCTCTTAATACAAATTGAGAAGAAAGAGGGCCTGTGCAATCGCCCTTCATCATTAATTGATTTTGTATATACACACCATCACTAGTAGTATAACCAACTTTTTTACCAGCACTTTTACAAATATGTGCAGTTAACCGAGTAGTGGTTGTTTTACCATTTGTACCTGTAATGGCAATGATAGGAATACGTCCATTGCTTCTGTCAGGGAAAAGCATATCAACAACAGGTTCTGCTACATTTCTTCCAATACCTTCACTTGGGTCAATGTGCATTCTAAATCCTGGAGCTGCATTTACTTCTAAAATGGCACCTCCATTTTCGGTTACAGGCGTTCTTAAATCAGAAGCCATAATATCAATACCACAAATATCTAATCCAATAATTTTACTAATTCGCTCACACATAAAAATATTAGCAGGGTGTACTTCGTCTGTTACATCTGTACTTGTACCTCCTGTACTTAAATTAGCTGTAGTTTTTAGCAATACTAATTCTCCTTTTGCAGGAACTGTATCTAAAGTATAGCCTACCTCTTCCAACATTTTCATGGTGCTGTGGTCTACAGTAATTTGGGTTAACACTTTTTCATGACCAAAACCTCTACGTGGATCTTTATTAGTTTCATCAATTAAATGCTGAATAGTATTAACGCCATCACCTGTTACAGCTGCAGGTGTACGTAAAGCTGCACAAATAAATTTGTTATTTATAACCAAAATTCTAAAATCAAAGCCTGTAATAAAACGTTCTACAATTACACTTCGCCCATATTGTTTGGCATTTTCAAGTGCCTTTACAGCTTGCTCCCAAGTTGTAATATTGGTAGTATTTCCTTTTCCATGATTACCATCAATTGGTTTTATAACTAATGGATAACCATATTTATCAACAGCTTCTTGTAACCCTAATTCAGTTCTTACCACAGTTCCTCTTGGTACAGGAATTTCGGCAGCTTCTAACAGGTTTTTTGTTTCTTCTTTATCACATGCAATATCAACAGCAATGTTACTTGTAGTTGATGCAATTGTTGCTCTAATTCTTTTTTGATGAACGCCATAACCCAACTGTACAAGGCTATGTTTGTTTAAACGCATGTGAGGAATGCCACGTTTTGCAGCTTCATCTACAATACAACCAGTGCTTGGCCCAAGGCGAGTATCTTCTCTAATTTCTCGTAATTGTTGAATATCTTCTTTTAAGTCGTAATCAGTACCATCAACCAAAGCTTGTGCTATTCTTACACTTGCCTTAGCAGCATAAATACCTGCATCTGGCTCAATATATGCAAACACTACATTGTATTCACCATCTTTTCCTGTACCTCGAGTACGCCCAAAGCCAGCTTCCATGCCAGCCAAGGTTTGTAATTCTAAGGCTATATGTTCTATAACATGACCCATCCAAGTGCCTTCATCTACACGTTGAAAAAAACCTCCAGGTTTGCCAACGCTACATCTATGGCTTTGCATAGAAGGAAACAAAGATTTTAATCTACTTAAAAAACCATCAATACTATTTGTTGGGCGTTGCTCCAAATCTTCTAATTGCAATCGCATTTGAATAAGTTTTGTGCGACGAATACTCCAGTAATTGGGCCCTTTTAAAACTTTTATTTCTTCTATTTTCATGGTTTATTTTTAGATTAAATTTAAAAGGGTTGGAAGTTAAGGGAAAAACAAAAATGTTTGTTTATTATTAGCTTAAGTATTGATAAAAATTAAAAAAAAATTATGGCACGATAAAAATTAGGTTACTTAAATTAAAATCCCCTAATTTGGCTGGATTAAAAAATCTAAAATTTAAAAAATGGATACAAGTAAAATGCTAAGAGCTTATTGCTTAAAAACAAAAGAGAAAAACGTTCCACTTCAAGATGCTGTAATTACAAAAACTGCCAAAGGTGGTTATATGGCCCAAGGTAATGATGGCAAAGGAAATAAAATGACTACTATTTTAAACGAAGCAAAGGCTTTGCAAGCAATAGCAGATGGAGTTGCTAAAAAAGGTTTTTAAAGGTAACCACATTTTATAATAAACTATCTTCACTTAGTTTTCATAAAGCTACTCTGCTAGAGTGGCTTTTTTGTTGCCCCAAACTAATTGCCACAATACTATGCCGGCTGCTACACTAATGTTAAAACTGTGTTTTGTGCCTAGTTGTGGAATCTCAATACATCCATCACAAATTTTAATAGCATCGTGCTGCACACCTTCAACTTCGTTGCCTAAAACTATGGCAATTTTTTTTTGGCTGCAAACAATATTTTCTAAGCTAATGCTATTGGTTGTTTGCTCAACTGCATAAATGGTAAATTCATTTTTTTTGGCATATTCAATGGCCTCGATAGTGGTTGCAAAATATTGCCAATCTACAGTTTCTGTTGCACCTAAAGCAGTTTTATGAATGTCTCTATGTGGTGGTTGTGGTGTAAAGCCACATAAATAAATGGCTTGTACCAAAAAAGCATCACTTGTTCTAAACACACTGCCTACGTTGTGCATGCTTCTTATATTATCTAAAATTACTATGATGGGTTGTTTGGTTGTATTTTTAAATTCATCAACACTTATTCTACCCAATTCATCCATACTTAGTTTTTGCATTCTGCAAAAATATTAGTGCAGGTGTATAAAATCTGGAACAATTGCATAATCTTTTGGGGCAAATTTTTTATTTTTTAAAAAACTAGTGTCGGTCAAAGTATATAAAAAACCAGTAAGCTGTCCAATTTCAAAATTACTCAATGGAATAAAATTTTTAACCAAACTATCTGTTTGGCTAGTAGCTTTTACCTGTTTACGGTAATGCTCCATCATTGTTTGTACACTATAAAATCTGCCATCATGTGTATAAGGAGCAGTTACCATTACATTTCGTAAACTGGGTACCATAAATTTTAATGAATCGATATTGAAAGTGGTAATTTTCATTCTTCCCTCATCGTTCAAATATTTATCTTTTGGTAAGCCAATATTTCTAAAACTAAAATCTGTAAAAAAAGGTGGAGCATGGCATTGTACACATTTTTTCATAAAAATATCGTGTCCTAATTGCTCAGGTAATATGTAATTTGCTTTTCCTTGTTGTACTAAATCGTACTTGCTATTGCTACTAATTAATTGCAGTACAAACTGGCTAAGAGCTTTATTTAAAGTAGCAGTAGTAAAGGTTTTTATACCAAAAGCATCTAAGTGCATTTTTTGTAATTTCTTATCTCGATTTAGTTTTTTTAGCACATTTTGTATTGTTTCGCCCATTTCGTTGGGTGCTGTAATGGGGGCTAATGGTTGTACATCTAAATGATGAATGCCACCATCTGCATTAAACAAAGGTTTCCAAGCTAAATTTTGTAACGCAGGTGCATTTCTATGAGTTAAACTATCGCTAATACCATGACTTAAACTATGATCGTAAGTGCTAAAAGCTGCAAATTGCTGATGGCAACTATTGCAACTTATGCTGCTATCTTTACTAAGTCTAGTATCATAAAACAAAGTTTTTCCAAGCTCAAACCCTTCGTAGGTTAGTGGATTTTCTTTGAAATTGTACAAAGGCTTTGGCCAATGCTTTGGATACACAAAAGGCATTGGTGTTGGTTTTTTAGGAGGATGAATAACAAAACCCATCAATCCAAAAAATACTATTAACAAACAACACAACCACTTAATCATTGGTTAAATGTAGTGGCTCAATTTCAAAAAGCAAAACATTGTTTATTAGTGCTTTATATTTTACGTATAGAAAATTATCCCATTTATATTTGGCAAAAATTTGAAATGAAAAAAATTTTCATCCTATCACTGTTCTTCTATCAGTTTACAAAGGCTCAAACTATTATAAACAGAGATGTTGAAATTGAAAAAATGGTGGCAGAAGTACATAAAGATTCCCTCCAATCTTATATAAAATCTTTAGTAAATTTTGGCACAAGAAATACTTTGAGTACACAAACCAATCCAACTCGTGGCATTGGAGCAGCTCGAAATTGGGTACTTCAAAAGTTTAATAGTTTTATACCTAGCTCAAATGGTAGATTATCAACTTATATAGATACTACAACATTATTTCCTAATGGAAGACGAATTGATTCTGTAACATTATTGGGCAATGTTATGGCCGTTTTAAAAGGTACTGATACAAGCGACAAAAGAATTTATATTATTACAGGTCACCTAGATAACATGAGAACCAATGTAATGGATAGAGTTGGCGATGCACCTGGAGCAAATGATGATGCTAGTGGATGTGCTGCTGTAATTGAATGTGCCAGAATAATGAGTAAACGCACTTTTAGTGCAACAGTAATTTTTATGACAGTGAGTGGTGAAGAACAAGGTTTACTTGGTGCAAATTTTTTAGCCAAAAAAGCAAAGCAAGAGGGTTGGCAAATTGATGCTGTACTTAATAATGATATTATGGGTAGTAATAACAGTAACGAAACCAATATCATTGATAATACAAAAATTAGAGTTTTTAGCGAAGGTTTACCTGCTTATGAAACTGAAAAAAGAGCTGTAGAAATTAGAAAACTTGGATTAGAAAATGATGGTAAAGCCAGACAATTAGCAAGGTATGTAAAAGAAATTGGTGAAAGATATGTGCCTAATATTGAAGTTAAATTGATTTATAGAAACGATAGATTTTTACGTGGAGGCGACCACACTCCTTTTGTAGAAAATGGGTTTGCAGCTGTAAGATTTACTGAAATGAACGAAAATTATACTCGCCAACATCAAGATGTAAGAACAGAAAATGGTATTGAATATGGTGATCTTGAAAAACATATTGATTATGAATACTTAAGAAAAAATACAGCTGTAAACTTGTCGAATCTTGCCAACTTAGCAAAATCTCCACTTTCTCCAGCTCAAGTTACCATTGAAACAAAAAAACTCACCAACAACACACAACTTAATTGGACAAACGATGACGCAAAAAATACCAAAGGTTTTTATGTTTTAGTTCGTGAAACTACTAGTGCTTTTTGGGAGAAAAAAATCTTTGTACCTAACAATCAAATTATCTTGCCATACAGTAAAGACAACTATTTTTTTGCTGTACAATCTGTAAGTAAAGATGGCAACGAAAGTTTGCCTATAGTTCCTGTAGCAGTTGGTCGTTAATCTGTAAAAAAATCTAAGTTATTCATATTCAATTAGTTTGTGTAATATCTAGAATCTGCTTTTTAAGTTTTTTGCGATGTTTAACTACTATGTATAGGCGTAGTAACATTTAAAAAGTAAACTTTATTAAAATAATACTCTAGCAACTAGCCTTAAAATAGCTTAAACCCTTACTTTTGCACCCAAAATAAAAAAACAGTCTAATAATATGGCATCTATTGGAAAAGTAAAACAGATTATTGGTGCGGTGGTTGACGTACAATTTGATGGTACGCTACCTGAAATTTACAACTCATTAGAACTTAAAAAAGCTAATGGAGAAATTTTAGTTTTAGAAGTTCAACAACACCTTGGTGAAGATAGCGTTCGTACCATTTCAATGGAAGGTACAGAAGGGCTTGTACGTGGAATGGAAGTAGTTGACACAGGAAAAGCGATATCTATGCCAATTGGTGCTGGCATCAATGGTCGTTTATTCAACGTAACTGGTGATGCAATTGACGGTTTACCTCAGTTAGACAAAAAAGGTGGTCGCCCAATACACTCAAAACCCCCAACATTTGAAAATTTAAGTACATCTAGTGAAATACTATTTACTGGTATTAAAGTTATCGACCTAATTGAACCTTATGCAAAAGGTGGTAAAATTGGTTTGTTTGGTGGTGCTGGTGTGGGTAAAACAGTTTTAATTCAAGAGTTGATTAATAACATTGCAAAAGGTCATGGTGGTTTATCAGTATTTGCTGGTGTTGGTGAAAGAACTCGTGAAGGAAACGATTTATTGCGTGAAATGATTGAAGCAGGCATCATGAAATATGGTGATGCTTTTAAACATAGCATGGAAGAAGGTGGATGGGATTTAAGCAAAGTTGATATGGAAGGCTTAAAAGATAGTAAAGCTACTTTCGTATTTGGACAAATGAACGAACCTCCAGGTGCACGTGCACGTGTGGCATTATCTGGTTTAACTATTGCTGAATATTTTAGAGATGGTGATGG
>JBMLOR010000142.1:0-4977 GCA_049242865.1 Chitinophagaceae bacterium
ATAAATGTTATTTGTAATGAGAAAGCTACTGCTTCCAATGTTTTTTTTAATTTCATGTCAATTGTTTTCTCAATCTGCTAATTTTTTAATTCCTTACCGAGAAGGTACAAAATGGGGCTTTTGTGACACTTTAGGTAGAGTAAAAATTAATCCACAATTTTCAAGGGTAAATTTTTTTATTGCACATCCTACAAATAATGATGCATCTTTTGCATTAGTTGAAAAGATAAAAGATAATAAGACAGTTAAAAGTGTTATTGATGTAAAAGGGAATACTATAGTATCTTCTTTAATTGGTAATGTCGAACATTTTATTTACTTAAATAATTTTTACTTTATTATTAGTGATGAGAAAGGTAAAAAAGGATTGCTTTTGGGCAGAAAAATTTTGTTTCAGCCAACATTTTCGTTTATAAAACCAACTATTAATAATAGAATTAAAATTGGTTTAAATAATAAGTTTGGTTTAGTAAAAGCAAGTGGCGAAATACTTATTCCTCCTCAGTTTGAAAAAATTACTTGTAGTCAAAAACTTAGCAATCAAAAACAAGTTGTTTGGTTGGCAAAAAAAGGAAATGAGAAGGTAAAATTTATTGATAAATTGGAAGTTGAAAAATTGGAAATTACCAGTGAAGAAAAAGATGAAGATGAAGTAAATGAATTAAGAAGTTTGGAAGAAGAGAAAAGTAAAAAAGAAAAAGCTGGCTTAATAAAAGAAGTTAAAATTGAAATTTCTACTACAAATTTTGTTCATGATTCAACCATTGAAAAAGCAGCAAAAAAACGTATTGATAGCTTAGAGCAAATGCTTGTTGCTTTAAAAACAAAATTTGAATTAGATAGTATTAGAAGACTTGATTATAATCCAAAATTTTACTACGTAGAAAAAAAAGGGCAACAAGGCTTTATTGATGATTCGGTAAAGATATTTTTATTAAGTAAAAAGTATCAAATAGTAAATATTTATACTAATTCAACTACAGCATGGATGTATAAAGATTTTAGCAGTTTAGTATTTTTTACTTATAGCCAAAAGGATAAATTTGGTATTGTAAACGAATTTGAAGATGAAATTTTTGCACCAGAGTACGATTATATAAAAAATTGGAGCTATGAGAAAAATATATTAATCTATTCTAAGAATAAAAAAAATGGCATGTTCATTAATAACTCGCTCTATAAGCCATTAAAACCAAAGTATAAGAATATTTCATTTTTTAAAGCATTAAAAGTAAAAAATGATTGGCAGTTTAATATTTTTGAAATTAAAAATGACGTTAATGAAACAATTGGTTTTATTGGCGAAAACAGTATTGAATATTTTAAAAACTAAGTATGTGTAATATGAGAAAAATATTTGTTTGTTTTTTTATAACAATTGCAAGTGTCTGTATCGGACAAAATAGTTTAAATAAAACTATTAAAAAAGACTCTATAGCAAAGTATATTGGTAATGGAGTGTATTTAACTGTAACTGGCTGTATTGGCGATGAATCAGCACAAAAAATAACTTTGTACTTTACACTTACCAATCCTGCAAAAGCACACCAAAAAATAAAGATAGATCCTTGGAGTGATATTCCAGTTGGTGCTTATGATGCAGATGGAAATCAATTTCCTTTTGGTGCTGTTAGTTTGGCCAACCAAAATGGTTTTGGACAAGTAGAAAGTGAATTGCCTACTGGTTTAATGGTTAAAGGTTTTATTAATTTTATAAACGTATTTAATAAGCCAAAACAATTAGCTCATATCACTATACCTGTAAGTAGTGGCAACTGGCCAAGTGCTAGTGATTTGTTGCAAGAAGTTGTTGAAATTAAAAATATTAAAGTAAACTGGGATGCCAATGCTTTTCCTTATGAAGAAACAATTCCATCAGATAAAAATATCAATTTTTTAAATAGTGGTTTCACAAAAAGTTTTTGTAATGGACTAGATTTTTATTTTACAGGTTGCCATGGAGATGCTGCTGCACAAACAGCTACAGCTTATTTTATTATTGCTAACCATAATAAAGTAAATCAGAAAATAACAATTGATCCTTATGCTTTAAAACAAGCTTTTGCTTTTGATCAAGTGGGTAACAAATTTTTATTTGATAATGTATCATTAGTAAACGAAGCAAGTGAAGGTGTAATTGAAACTATGTTGCCTACAAATTTATTTGTAAAAGGAAGTATTACATTTAAAAATGTTTTGCCTATAACTGGTAATTTGGGTATTATAAACTTTAATGTAAAAACCGAGAATTTAAATGGTAGTGGAGGTGAAATAGAAGAAGCCATACAGCTAAATAATGTAAAAATAAACTGGTCAGGGTTTGATAATCCCAACGAAAATTTTAAGATTAAAAAAGAAACACCTGTTGTTAGTGCCATTACAAAAAATGAAGTTACAGTAGTGCCAAATAAAATAAAAACACTATCAAACGATTTGGATTTAGTAATTCTAAAATGTGAAGGCGATAGTGTAGACCAGTCTGTAACATTGTATTATACCATATCTAACAAGCGAAAACCACATCAAAGTGTTAACGTAAAAAGTTTAAGTAGTAATCCAATAATTGCTTTCGATTCAAAAGGCAATCAATATAAAATAAGTACATTAAAAATGGAAGATGAAAATTCAAGCGACGAAGTTTCTACCATTTTGCCTACTGGATTAACTGCAAATGGAAGTATTACCTTTATTAATGTTTTTCCTTTAGTAAATGATTTTGCATTGGTGAAAATTCCTATTTCCTCAGTCAATAATTCTGGAGAAGATGAAGAAAAAACTGATCATCTATTTTTGAAAAACATAAAGATAAAATGGCTAAGAATAAAGCCAAAAGATGAATCAGAGACTAACAACAATAAGCCAATTCAATACCAAAGAAGAAGGAGAAATTAATACTACCAAAATTTAATAAACTTCTTAAAGAAATTTTTCATGAAAAAATATATCTTCTTCATTTTGTTAGTTTGTTTTTGTAATGTAAATGCTCAACAAAATAATAGTAATACCAATAAAAGCAAACTTATAGGTAATGGTTTACAGTTAGTTGTACAAGATTGTATTGGTGATAGTATGAGTAACTCAATTACTTTGTTTTTTAGTATTACTAATCCCAATTTATCTAGTCAAAAAATTAAGATTGATATTGGCGAAAAATTTCCTGCTTTGGCTTTTGATAACAAAGGTGATAAGTATTATCATAGCAAAATTATGTTGGCAGGTATTACAGCACATCATACAGTTGAAACTCAAATTCCAAGTGGTGTTAGTGTTTGGGGTTGTATAACGTATAGCAATGTAAATCCATCTTTAAGTAGTTTTGAGTTAGTTACTTTTCCTATGGGTAGTTGTAACTTTAATGGTAATCAAGAAATAAAAAACGAATGGATAGAAATTAAAAATGTACCAATTGTTTGGAATATGGGAAAAACCCCATCTTTAAATTATGTTGGTGGCACTTTAAGTTATTTGAACGAGAATAGTTTAAAGAAAATGAACAATGGTTTGGATTTTACTTTTTTAAAATGTGAAGGTGACATTAACACTCAAACTACAACTGTTTTTTTTACAGTTAGTAATGTAAATAAGGCTAACTTAAAAATTAAGATTGATCCTTGGGGTTTGCAAAAAGCTATGCTTATTGATAACAAAGGATACAACTTTACTTTTCATAGTGCTAAACTTGGAAACTTTAGTAATAATGGAGTAGTAGAATGCGATTTACCTACTGGTGTTTTAACAAAGGGTAGTATAACTTTTAGGAACATGATGCCTAGTAGCAACAGTATTGCTTTAATTGATATTCCTTTAGCTTGGAAATATGCAACTGAGTATAGTTATTTTGATGTAGATGAAGAAAAAGTAGAACTAAGAAATTTAAAAATCAATTGGCAAGCCCCGAGTGTAATTAATGAATCTAAATTTCCATATTTAGTTAAAACTGTAAATAATGGAGTAGAAATGTATATTACTGGTTGCAAGGGAAACAAAGCATCACAAACAGTAACTGTATTTTATAGTTTTTATAACAAGCTAAGCCCAATTCAACAAATATCTACTAACCCTTGGGCTTATAGTAGAAGTAACGCAATTGATAACTTAGGAAATAATTATAGCTTCGATAAAAATTGTTTAGGTACAACTATTTCAAATGGTATAATTGAGAAAGTGTTACCCACAAATTTAGTTTTAAATGGCTCACTTAGTTTTAAAGATGTATTGCCTAGCATTTCTACTTTTGCACTTGCTAATATTCCTGTAAACATTAAATCTTGGAAAGGAAATGAAAATCAATTTAACGATGTTGTTCACCTTAAAAACTTGAGTATTGATTGGGATAATAAAACAAGCATACTGACCAACGAACAATTTGAAAGCTTTGTAAACAAGCCAAAAGAAAAAGAAGACGACAACTACACAAAACCTAAAAAATTAACGGCTGGCTGTGAATTTCAATTTGTAGAATGTCAAGGCGATAGTGCTTCACAAACAGTTACAGTTTTTTTTAAAATAAACAACCCCGGTAAAGCACATCAAAAAATTAATATAGATCCTTGGTTTGGAACTTATGCCAAAGCAATAGATGAATACGGTAATGATTACAAGTTTGGAAATTTGAATCTAGGACGACAATATGGTAATGGATATTTAAAGGCTGAATTGTTAAGTGGTTTATTTGTAAATGGATTTATAGCTTTTAAAGAAGTAGAAACTAGAAGTAATTTTTTAAACTATATGAGTATCCCAATTTACTGTAAAAATCGATTAGATAATAATGAGAAAGATTATGAAATTATTGAATTAAGAAATGTAAAAATTAACTGGCAATAGTTGTTGCTTTTTGTTTAAGAAATAAAAAAATGCTCCTTTTATGGGAGCATTTTTGTTTTACAAATATTTTAAATTGTAAAGGTTACAAATTAAAAATCCAAGTTCTTCTTGCTCCCCATTTGCCCCAATCGCCCATGGCTTTTTTTAAAC
>JBMLOR010000143.1:0-2679 GCA_049242865.1 Chitinophagaceae bacterium
AGAGAGAACCACACAAAAAGGAAAATAATTTCATTTTACCCCAACCAAAAAACAAAACTATACTGTCTATACTATTATTGCAATAGCTATACCCATTTTGCTATAACTTTTTTTTGACGAAACCTAACAATATACCAAAAAACAATCCTACTGCTTGGGATGAATTTGCATGTGTGCAAGGTTGCATACAGCAGAAAATCATGTTTCAAGAACAATTGTATAAACATTTTTATGCTTCTATGATGGGATTAGTGAAAAGATATACTAACGATGAAGATCAAGCAGTTTCTATTCTAAATAATGGATTTTTAAGAGTATTTAAAAAAATACACCAGTTTAAATTTCAAGGTAGTTTAGAAGGCTGGATACGAAGAATTATTATTCATGCAGTTTCAGACTATTTTAAAAGCCTAAAATTTAAAGAAGAAACTTTTGACGATAATTTTATTGATAAATCAAAAGAAACTACAATCATTGAACTATCTTATGACTACAATAAACTATTGAATCTTCTACATCAGTTGCCACCCACCACAAAAATTATTGTAAATCTTTTTCTTATAGATGAATTTACACATAAAGATATTGCTAGTTTGATGAATATTAGCATAAACACAAGTAAATGGCACGTTGCAGAAGGAAGAAAAATGTTGATTAAAATGTTAACCCAAAATCGAACATGAGCAATAAAAATCAACATATAGAAAATTGGCTTAAACAAAGTGCAAGCGAAGCTCCAAGTGCTATAAATGAAGCACATTGGCAAAGCATGAAAGCATTACTTGAGCAAAAAACAAAACGAAGATTTGCTTTTTGGTGGTGGTGTTTACTTGCAATAATTACTGGCACAATTACTTATGTTTTGTTGCCAAAAAATACTTCTAAAAAAATAATAAATAATTCTATAACAAATAAAGCTATTATAAGTTTGGTTGATGTAAAACAAGAAGCAAATAATGATTCTTCGAACATTAAAATAACAAAAAGCTATAACACTAATTCAAATTCAATAAAAAAATATTCAAATGATAGTAATGAGAAAACACTTGCATCAAAACTTAAAAAATCATCAAATGATTTAATAAATAATGACGATAAAAACACATTAAGTAATACCCAAAAAACTATTGATGTTAGTGACAAAAATGTAATATCTAATGATAAACTAACCCATTCTAAAATTGCCATTATTCATAAAGAGTTACTGTATAAACCCAAAAATAAAAGTATCAAACTCCATCAAAAAGATAACAAATCATCTAATAAAAATGAAATAGTTCAACCTAATCCAAAACAAAAAAACTTGCAACTTGCATCTACTGATTCGAGTGAAATCTATAAATTAAATGATGTTAAAAAACACTTCAATTATATTAATGAAACAACTGTTTCTAGCGAAAGGAAAGCATTTTTACCTTTAAACAATTATGAAAATATAGAATTTAAAATCAATGACTCTTCGATAAACTCATCTCTAAAAGACAAATTAAAAAAACTAATTTCATCAAACAATAACAAAAGTTTTTGGCAATTAAGTTTTGGTTTAGGAAATGGCTCAGTTCCTATTGAAGCTTATCATTATAACTTTAATGTAAACTATAATAAACAGGTGTTAAGCAACATTTACGTGCAAGCTGGGCTTGAAATGTCGAAATTAAACAGCATAGAAACTCAAAATCACTTTCAAGTAAAAAAAATTTCACGCATTCTAGGAACTACAAGCCAATTGGTTGACACAAGAAGTACTACTATTAATATAACTAATGCTTGGTCTTTACAGCCAACAATTGGTTTAAATTATAAAACAAAAAAAATACAACTAGGTATTGCTTATGGTTTTGGCAAATTACTAAATATTAGTAAAACTCTAAAATATAGAGATACATTTTATATTAAAAACGATAGTAGTTTTCTTCCTTTAAATAATGCCTTTGATGAAAACAACATTACTGGCTCTAATTTTTCATCTTTACAATTTAGCCTTCAATACAAATTTCTAAAAAACAAAACCATTGGTTTTCAATATCAACATTTACTATCTCGCAACAACCAACAAGGAATTTTTGTTGATGAAAAACAACGTAGTATCTGGTTACTAAAACTGGGCATAATTTTTTAAAATACCCCAACCAATTGTATTAATAAACCTGTCTTTAAAGTTATTATTCACCTTTAATAATTTTAAAAATGAAAAAATTAATGACAGTAGCTTTGGCTACATTCACATTGAGTTTAATGGCACTTTACAGTTGTAATAAAACTGCAGATTCTACAACAACAGCAATTGATTCAAGTGCAAGCAGTTGCAAAACTTCTGTATTTCTTTTACCCGATAGTTTTTATAATGCCTGCAACAAAAGCATTATATACAATCAAGCAAATGGAAGAGATTTTGCTATAAACAATAGCATTCCTGCAATTGATACTATAACTAAAGGTGCAAAATTTTTAGTAAACTACGATTCAGTAGGTACTTTAGCTTGTAATGGTAGAATATTTACTTTAGTAAATGTTACTTGCTTTACAAAGCAATAAAATTTGTGTTTCTGGGTCAATGGGTATAAAACTAACTTACAGCCTATGATATTTTTTTATTCACCACTTGCAATGTATTAATTTGGCTGCTATATTTGCCCAATAATTTTTAAACATGGAACAATCTCAAAAATCTACAACAAA
>JBMLOR010000144.1:0-2838 GCA_049242865.1 Chitinophagaceae bacterium
AAACTACATGAACTATGCTGCCGCCTTACAGGGCTGCTGGTGCATGAAGTATTTTGAAAGGCTGCAAAAGTAAGGGCTAATTGCTTAAAAAATTAATACTGTTTGTTTTATTTTGCGATTTACAAAAAGAATTTCTTAAAATTTGCACAATCATTTTTTAATGGAAATTTTACTCAACTACTTTAGTGATTTTACTCCCCAACAACTTCAACAGTTACAGCAGTTATTGCCATTGTATAAAGATTGGAACGAAAAAATTAATGTAATCTCACGAAAAGATATTGACCAACTTTACTTACACCATGTTTTACATAGCTTAAGCATTGCAACTTTTGTACAATTTAGCAAGGCAACAAAAGTTATTGATATTGGATGTGGTGGCGGTTTTCCTGGTTTACCTTTGGCTATTTTTTTTCCTGAAACATCTTTCTTAATGGTAGATAGCATTGGTAAAAAACTTAAAGTTATTGATGCTATTGCTAGCGAAATTGGACTAACCAATATTGTAACTAAACATTGTAGAGTAGAAGAAATTAAAAATCAGAAATTTGATTTTGCAATTAGTCGTGCTGTTGCACCTTTAAACGACTTGTGGCGTTGGGCAAAACCTCTTTTACTACAAGCCAAAAAAACCAATGTTGCTAATGGATTAATTTGCTTAAAAGGTGGTGATTTGCACCAAGAAATTGCTGAAAGCAAAACCAGACCAGCATTGATGCCATTGAATAAAATTTTTAACGAAGATTATTTTAACGAAAAATTTATGCTCTATGTAGAGCGATAAAAAAATGATTACAAAAATTTATAAAATATTAACGTACATCCTATTACTTCCTGCAGCATTGCTTTGTATTACTGTATTTTTTAGTTTGCTTATGGCTTTTGCAAACCCTGGAGCATTGCTAATAACTTTTGTAATGGCTTGTGTTGTAATTTACACGGTTGTAAGTTTTAATTTTTTACAGAAAGTTATTATTCAACAAAAAACTGTACCCAATAAGCTTAAAGATTGGTTAAAAGTAAATGCTTATGTTACCACGTTTTTTGTATTTATGATGGTTACCAACATTATAAATATTTTTATGAAGCCCAATTTGATGAATGATTTAATTAACCAAATGATTGAACAGCAAAAAAATAATCCAAACATGCTAGTTAATCAAGCAGTATTTTACAAATTTGTAATGGCAACATTTGTTTTGTTTTTTATTTACAGCTTGTTGCTTTTGATACACATTTTATGCAGTTTTAAATTGCTTAAGCAGTATAACAATAATTTTAAGGATGATATATAAAATTGTTAACTATATAACGGCCTCAGTAATTGCATTAATTTCATTATTGCTAATTGTAACTGGAATTTGGAATATTATACAAGATTCTTTTTCTGCTGATGACTACTTATATTTCACCTTTTTTTTGATTGTAGGCTTTATTATTGTTTCAAAGCAAATGATTTTTGGGTTAAGAATTGCAAACAATTTATCTAGCAAAAAGCCTATAAATGTTTCCATGGTTATTGCATGGATTTTATGGTTTTGCTTTTTGGCGTTCACCATATTTTGTGCTATTGGCGTTTATCAAATGTATAAAGGTTTTGTTGACGTAAAGCAAATATCAAGTAGTGAATTACGTTACTATGCCACAGTATATTTAGTATTCATGATTTTGATACTTATAGTTTTTGTACTAAATACAATAATTTTAGTATTAGATGTAATGTATCTTTTAACCATAAAGCATCACAATAAAATGATTCATGCTAATCATATCAATAGTATTGGCATGTAAGTTTTGATACTTGAAAACTGTTGTAATGGCTTGTTTCAAAAAAGTTTAAACCAATTCAAAGTCTAGCTGTCTTTTATCTAAATTAGCAGCTACTAAAATTATACTCACCTTATCTCCCATTTTAAATTTTCTGCCACTTCTTTTGCCTACAAGACAATAGTCGGATTCGATTAATCTAAAATCATCAAGTTCATTTAAGTTGGCAATGCTTACTAATCCCTCACATTTATGTTCTACAGTTTCTGCCCAAAAACCAAAGCTCGAAATACCACTTATAACTGCATCAAATTGTTGGCCTAATTTATCTTGCATAAATTCAACTTGCTTGTATTTGTTTGCAGCACGTTCACAATCCATTGCAGCACGTTCCATTTTACTGCTTTGAATACATTTTTCTTCTAATTTTTTATCAATTACTATCGAATTGGTTAAAATACTTTGCAATACTCGATGAACTAATACATCAGGATATCTTCTGATTGGTGAAGTAAAATGGCAATAATGTTTAAAGCCTAATCCATAGTGACCAATATTGTGGCTTGTATAAGTTGCTTTAGCCATTGTTCGTATGCCTAAGGTTTCAAATACTTGTTGCTCGGGTTTGCCTTTAACATCTTGTAATAACTGGTTAAAGCTTTTTGCTATTGATTCAGGTGTTGACACATCAAAAACATGACCAAATTTTTTTGCAAAAGCAATAAACGGTAAAAGCTTTTCTTCGTCGGGTGTGTCGTGTATTCTGTAAGGAAAAGGAATAGGTTCGTTTTTGTATTTAACTTTATCTACAAACTCGGCAACTGCCTTATTAGCTAAAAGCATAAACTCTTCAATTAGCTGATGAGCTTCTTTACTTTCTTTAACAATAATCCCTATTGGTTTTGCATTTTCATCTAATTTAAATCTTACTTCTTGTGAAGAAAAATTAATGGCACCCTGCTCAAATCGTTTAGCTCTAAATTGCTTAGCAATATCATTGAGCAACAAAATTTCGTTACTATAAGCTACACCTGTATTCGTTTTTTGTGGATTACCTTCAATAATTTCTTG